>JAHEEJ010000003.1:0-8298 GCA_024640705.1 Deltaproteobacteria bacterium | reverse complement strand
AACGATGTCGCCTGGCACGAGGGAGGCTGCAGCGACCGCCTGTGCGACCCCATCTCGAAGCGCGTTGCAGCCGGGCGAGACCATCTGCTTGAGTGCTGCGATCGCATGTGCGGCTCTCCACTCCTGAACGAAGCCCAACAGCGCATTGAAGATGAGGATTGCCACAATCACCGCTGCGTCGAGCGCGTCTCCAATCAGCAACGAGAGCACGGCTGCCACTGCGAGGATTGCGATCAGAACGTCCGCGAACTGGCGCGCGAAGAGGATCGGCCACCGCACGCCTTCGGAAACGGTCAGCGAGTTGGGGCCGTACTGCGCGGCGCGGCGATCGACTTCGGCGCGGGACAGTCCGCGCGTGGGATCGACGTCCAGCTGCGCGAGAATCGAATCGGCCGCGCACGCGTAAGCGTCACGGGCTTCGAGTGAGAAGTTGGATCGACCCGCCATCTCGCCCCTCGATCCGGTGGGCGGCCCGGATGCGGCACAATGCGGGGGGCACACCGTTTCCAGTCGATGAATAGCACGACTCGAAGCGAACGACGGACGGTTTCCCTCGCCGACTACCGATTCAATTCTGGCAGCGTTGGCGCAGGGCTAGAAGTCGGGTTCGGCGACGCCGTCCCGGCCGATTCGCCAAGGTGTCCAGACCAGGGTGACGCGCTCGATCGAGATATCAGTCTTCTTGGGTCGGATGGCGAGTTCTTCCAATTCCAGGGCGTCGTCGTTCACGTCCGTGCGTGCGTCTTCGAGCGACTCCGCGAATTCACGCTCCAATTCGGCGAGTTGGCTGCGCAGAACTTCGGCGTTTTCCTGGGCGCGGGCGATGTCGCCACGTTCTCTGGCTGCGCGTCCCGCTCCGCGAGCCGCCGTCGTCGCGCGCCCAACGTTTCCGACGCTGGTGAGCTTGCGCCCGAAGATGGCCCCGAGCACCGTCGCTCCGAGGGAAACGGCGGCCTGCATCTTCTGCTGCTCGTATTGGCTCTGCTCTCTGGCGACGCGTTCTTCGGCACGGCGAACCCGGTCCTGGATTTGCGCGAGCTTGGGCGCAAAGCGCTTGCGCAATTTCTCGATTTCGAGGTCGCGGCGTTCGTGCAACGACTGGCGCAAACGCACGCGGAAGTCGCCCTCGCTTTCACCCGGGTTCGACATCTCCTTGAGTTCACGGCAGAGCCAGAGATCGAGGGGATGTTCGCGGTAGAGGTGGCTCTTCAGCATCTTCGCCCAGCGCTCGTAGGTCTTTGGATCGGCTGCGGCGGCGGGTAGAGAGGCAAAGCGCGCATCTGCTTCGGGCTCGTCATCGACCTCCGGTGCCCCATCTTCGAGAAGGCGGGCCGCTGCCCAAGGCGCCCGCGTCGTGTCGTCTTCGCGCAGGTCGGTCATCAGAGCGAGGTTGTCCCAGCGATCCACCTTGGCGCGGGCATTCGCGTAGTGGAGGCTCGCCACCCCCAGTAGCGCGGGTCGATAGAGGAGTTGCCCGTTCCCACCGAGCGCCGCTGCGAATTGCTCGTCGACTTTCGGCGGGACGAGCGGGCGGCTGGCCTCGCTGGGCTTTGCCGCCTCGCGTGCGATGGGGGCGGCTACCTGGGGCGCGGCAACTTCGGCTGTGGCCGCAGTCGCGGTTTTGCGCGCGCGCATCAGTTCCGCGATCTGATCACGGGTGAGCGGGCCGCGCAGATAAGAGAGCGCCCAGCGCGTGTGGAAGAGGACGGGCTCGTCGTCATGCACGTTGTTCATCAGGAACACACGGCTATCCAGACCGGCCAGGGTGCGCTCCATTTTCGCTCGGTCGAAACTCGCACCCGAGGCGATTGAAGCGCCTTCGAGCCCTTCGATCACGCGCGCCTTGTCCCGCTCGGTTTGCAGCCGACCCAGAAACCACGTGCCCGCGTTCGACAGGCCCTTGTAGTCGAGGTCGACGGGATTCTGCGTCGCCAGAACGACACCCAGTCCGTGCGCGCGCGCCTGCTTGAGTAGTGTGAGCATCGGCCTCTTGGAAGGCGGCTCGGCAGTCGGCGGGAAGAAACCGAAGACCTCGTCCATGTAGAGCAGGGCGCGCAAGCTGTTCGTGCCGGGCTGGGCGCGGACCCACGAGACCACTTCGTTCAGCAGCAACGTGACGAAGAACATGCGCTCCTGTTCGGACAGGTGCGCGATCGAGACGATCGAGAGCCGGGGCCGACCCTCCGGTGTATAGAGGAGCCGGCCGACGTCGAGCGGCTCGCCTTCTTGCCAGGCGGAAAACGCCGGCGAGGCGATCAGGTTGTTGAGGAGCATTGCGAGTTGAAAGCGTTCCTTCGCGGGGAAGAAGGATTCGAGGTCGAGAACGCCCAGGCTTTCGAACGGGGGTTTTTGAATCACGCGGATCAGCCCCGCGATATCGAGATCGCGTCCTTCCTTCCACTCGTGTTCCAGGATCGCCGAAAGCAGAATGTGCTCTCGGCTCCGAACGGGATCCGCATCCACTCCGATCAGGGACAGTACGCCGGATACAGCGGAGAGAATCCGCTCGCGCAGCCCGTCTGAGTCTGCAGCAATTTCCGCCGAAGGTGCCGAGAATGCGCGCAGCGCGGCGAGCGGAAGCCCTGCGCTGCCTCCCGGGGTGTAGATGGATACGTCGACGGATTCTCGAAGACGCGAAATTCGCGAACCGTCTTGGTTCCACTCCGACAGGCCCTTGCGCCAGAGTTCCGCTGTCCACTTTGCCTGCTGGTCAGGCGTCCTTCCGTTGCGCGCAGCCTCGTCCGAATCCACCCAGGGTCTGAAGTCGGTGGGACTGAGATCCGGAAACGTGAGCATGAGATTTCCCAGGTCGCCCTTTGGATCGATGGCGATGGCTGGGATCCCGTCGATCGCCGCCTCTTCGAGCAGGCTGACACACAAACCCGTCTTGCCGCTCCCCGTCATCCCGACACAGACGGCGTGGGTCGTCAGATCCTTGGCGTCGTAGAGCAGGAGTTCGTCGCGAACGTTCGAAGTTTCGGGATCAACCGTCCGTCCCAGGTAAAAAGCGCCCAGCTTCTCGTAGTCAGTCATCCTTGATCGTCCTATCGCGAGGGGTCTCGGTATGCTGTGGACCGAGCCCCAGGGGGCTTCGGAGTGGAATTCTCGACCCGTCCGAATCCACCCCGTGTTGCGCTCGGTACCTCTTTATACCATGCACCGAGCGGCCGATGCCCGCGGGACCTGGATCATCCGGTGGGCCGCCTCAGCCGGATCTGGCGATTCGGGACAGCGCCGCCGGATCTAGAGGGGTGGGTTACCGGCCCCGTTGGCGCAGAAAGACTTCGGCACGGCGCCGTTCGGGCGCGGAGTAGTCGTCCAGGTGGTCGCTCAAGTGTTGGCTGAGCGCTTCCAAAATTCGCTGCGCGAGCGTCTCGTCGTCGTCGTGGATCCAGTCGTAACCCATGCGGCCCTGAAGCGAGGTTTCGTTCTCCCCTCGAACGAAGATACGCGCATAGACAGGCACGGCTTCTTCGAGGTAGCCCCGACGCGCCAGCCAACCGGCCGCAATGTAGGCGACGCTGGGATCGGGATCGCCGAGCAGCGCGCGGGCGAGCGCGTTCCCGCGTGGAGCCGGAAGGCGGCGCAAGGCATGCCAGCGCTCTTCGGGCGACGCGAGGCGGAAGTCTGCCAGGTCTCGGTCGGCGGCTTCCGCAGCGTCGGGTTGTGGGCGAGCACTCTCGGATGCTTCCGAAAGTTCCGTTTCGATTTCTGCACGCTTGGCAACCACCTGGATCAGATAGAGCCCCTCTCCGATGAGTCTCACTCTCCAGCTACCAGTCGATGGATCCGTCAGGCTGACGAACAGCATGTGCGCTG
This sequence comes from Deltaproteobacteria bacterium, assembly GCA_024640705.1. Lineage (GTDB taxonomy): Bacteria > Myxococcota_A > UBA9160 > UBA9160 > SMWR01 > JACZVU01. The sequence continues at coordinate 4,479 of JAHEEJ010000003.1, read as the reverse complement.
TACGTGTGGTGGACTCCCCGGTGTAGGGAGCCCTTTGACCAGGCGCGAAGAGCTCGATCTCTCCGAGGCTCTGCAGGCCCGCGCGAACGCTGACCCGGGCGTCGCCGGGCTCGACTTCGAATGGGAGGTCGATCGTTCCGTGCACCTCTCCTTCGATTTGCTCGATCACTTTCCCATCGCTGGAGAAAATGTCGAGATTCTCATGCGCTGCGAATCGGGAGAATTCTCCGGGTTGCCAGAAGTAGTAGAACCCCCCCGTGGCCGCGGCGATCTCGAAGGCCGCTTCGTCGATCGCGAGTAGCCCCGAACTCGCAGGTTTCGGGGGCGACTGCCCCGAGTCTGCGCCGCTCCAGCCGGGTGTCGCGCAACAAGCAAACACCAGCACCAGCGAAGCGCGCACGAGCATGATCGAGCACCCCCATGGGAATCGTCGCTCACGATTGAAATCGGTCGCCGCCGGCTTCTACTGGAGTTCGCTCGAAGCCCCTCATCGTGATCGGGCTGCCTAAACCGGCATTGGTGTCGTAACCGATCAAGCCATGCCAGCGATCCACCGCTCCAGTTGGCCATGGCTTCCCGTTCCAAACAGTTGTGGATCTGGCTTGCAATCACGGCGCTCGTGGCGCTGATCGTGATACCTCTCTGGGGTCCGATGCGCATCGCGTGGCGCTGCTATTGGCTACACGAGAACGGCGTACGCGAACAGGCCGAAGTCATGGCGAAGCTACCAAACGCAAATTTTGCGCTCCGGGTCATCGATGGGCCTCATGCGGGAGAAGTCTGCACGGCCGACACATCGGTTGCGATCTACGACGACACTGAAATCGGCGAATCACTGGAAGTCGTCTATGTCGAATGGAAGCCGGGAGAGTGCGAGCTCGCTTCGACGATCGAAGCTTCTGGTTGGCTTCTCTGGTTCGTGGTGGCCGTCATCGGATCGATCCTTGCGGGCTTGATCGCACTGGGAGTCACTCTCAGCCGTAGCTTCACTCGCCTGGTGAATCCGAAGCGTCGCATGAAAGTGGAGGCTGGCGAGGTTCGATGTCACGTCTGTGGTGAAGCGATGGAAGAGGGCTACCTGCCGCTCGTCTCGGGAATCCAATGGCGCAGGATCGGTGAACCGATCGGGCTGCCGCATGCGCTAAAGGGGCTGGCGGGAACCGTTGGTTGGCGCGGCCGACCCCGCCTCCACGCCTTTCGATGTTCGACGTGTGAGATCGTTTCGTTCCAGTACGGCAATCCTTCCGAAAATCGACCCGGCCAAGCGTAGAGTCGTTCTGGAGCATTTGGCGCCGCGCTGGGGGACTCTCAGCTCCCCTCGATCAGCGCGCGTAGCTCGTCCAGGTGCGCCTCTTCCTCGTCGGGGAGTTCTTCGATGTCGGAGCCCTCGTAGGCCGCCAGCATTTCGCGCTCGAGTACGATGATCGCTTCTGCGGCCGAGGGCGCGGTCGGAGCGATCCGGATCGACTCTTCGAGGAAAAAGGGTGCAGTGGTTACCCAGTAGTTGCGTCCGATCCGTGTCTCCAGAATGCCACGCAGGTAATAGGCTTCGCCGAGTTCGGCGTTGCGCATGGGGTGGGCTTCGATGTAGCGCTCGAGAATGCTCGACGCGACGATGAAGTGCAGCAGAGAGCCCTGGCCGTCACCGTACTCGTCTAGCGCTTCTCCTTCGTCGATGATGGCTCGGGCGCTGGTGACGGTCGACGCCCTGGCGGCGCGCTCTTGCAGCGAGGGCAGGGCGGCAATCCAATCATTGACGTCTTCTCTCAAGCTCGGCCAGAGATCCTTGCGCCGCGCGAAGGCCTTGAAGACCGGAACGGGCCGCTCGTAGTCTCCCAGGACTCGAATCGCGACGACCAGGTAGTCGGTCAGTGGGCCGAGCATGATCGCGGGGTGGGTCAGTGGATCGGTGAGTACCTCTTCCAACGCTTGGAGCGCCTCGTCGAACTGGCGCGTTGCGATCAACAGTGTCGCCCGTGGCTGCGGAGGCAGCGACGCCATCACACCCTTGTCGACGAAGTCTGCCGCGACCACGGAGCCGCAATCGGACGGAAGCCGGGTGTGGCAGATCACGCAGCTTTCCACGATCTGGCGCAGCACGAATGCGGCCCGTTTGTAGTGCCCGTGCTGGTAACTGGTCTTGGCTTCGATGGCGTCGCGCTCTACCGAGCGCGCGAGAAAGCCCATCTCGGCGTTGCAGCCCTGTGAGTGTTTTTCGAGCAACGCGGCGTTGCGTGCCAGGCGGTCGAGCGCTGAAAAAATCTCTCCCTGATTATTGGGCGCACTGAAAACGGAGCCATCGATGCTCGCGGGCAGGGCGACGCGGATCCCCTCGAATATTTCGCGCATCACGGTCTGCGTGTGGTCGTCGCCTGTCGGCTCCGGATCCTCTCCACATCCCAGGATCGCCCAGGCCGTGATCGCGCAAGCGGCGAGTGCGGCCCCCCAGCGCATTCGGTCCCTCATGAGGGCCTCCCGAAGGAATTGGTACAGCAGGTGGCGCCTATGCGCCCGCGCTTTCTCGCACACCAGACCAGCGCATGATCGAGAGTGCAATCGTCTTGGTGAGATCGATCAACTGCTCGACGGTTACGAATTCGTCGGCCGAATGTGCCGATTCGATGTCGGCACCCAGATTGATCGTTGGAATCTGGGAGTGGTTGATCAGATGGACGCAGTCGGTCAGAGAACCAAAGCCCATCAGTGCGGGCTGGATGCCGACATCGGCCAACGCCTGCAGCGCGGTCTGGACGATGGGTTCATTCTCTTTCACCTCGGCCGGATAGATCCACTCTTCGGGGCCCCCGAGATCGAGCTCCGGGGGATTCTCGCGCAGCCAGGAATCGTTGGCGGCGACGGCAGCGAGCTTTTCTTCGATCTCGGCCCGCTTGTCGGTCGTGCCCGGTACGAACATGCAGTCGAACTCGATCTCGACCTCTTCCGGGATCGTGACCGACCAATCGCCTCCGCGGATGACCGTTGGAATGATGTGATCCGGGGGCACGAGCGGGTGCTGCTTGTCGGGCTGGGTGCGCCACTCTTCGGTGGCGTCGGCCATCCCCTCGAGCACGCGCATCGCCTTCGTGATCGCGTTGACCGCTCCGCCCTGCGTCCAGTGTGGTTGGGGCTGTTCGGCGTGCCCCGCGCGGCCGAACACGGTCAGTTTTCCGCCCATCGAGCCGCGCACTGCGGTGCCCACCCGCATGTTCGTGGGTTCGGGGATGATCGCGGCGTCGGCCGTGTAGCCGCGCTGACATGCGGCCAGCGTTCCCATGCAGCTGGCCTCTTCATCGGGAACGATCTGCGCGAGGATGTCTCCATCGAGCACAAAGCCCGCGCGCCGGATGAAGTCGAGCGCCTTCAGCATCGCGGCGATCCCGCCCTTCATGTCGTTTGTTCCGCGGCCGTAGATCTTGCCGTCTGCGATTTCGCCAGCGAATGGATCCCGTGTCCAGGCTTCGAGTAGGCCGAGCGGGACGACATCGTAGTGTCCGTTGAGGATCAGCGACCTGCCCCCGCCCGCTCCCGGAAGCCGTCCGACGAGAATCGGCATGTTGCGAAGGTCGCGGTTCTTGTTGACTCCGGAACCGGGCACCGCCCCCAGTTTGGCGGCGTCGGCTTCCCAGACGTCGATTTCCTGGAAGCCCAGTTTCGTCAGCATCTGTTTCACGAATGCCTGATGGCGGATGAACTCGTCGTGTTCGATGGGCTGCTCGTCCGGCGTGATCGTCTTGAAGGCGAGAAGCTCGCGCAGGAAGTCGACGACCTCCTGGCGGTTCGCATCGATCAGATCCAGAACCTGCTGTTCCCGTGCCTCGATCATCGCGAATTCCCCTTTTCGCCTGGAGTTGCGCGCTTAGTCGTTTCCGCCCGGCTGGTTCTGGTCGGCATGGGATTCGGCCCGCGCCGATCCGCGTCGGCCCGAGCGCCAACTGTTGGAAGCGGATTTCTCGGAAATGCGGCGACGCGACATCAAGCCCGATTCCTCGACGATCTCTGCAACGAGCTCTTCCTGCCGATAGGCCATCAGGTGAACGCCGTGGACGCCTTCGATCTCGCGCACCTGTTGGATGATTTCGACGCAGATCTTCTTGCCCTCTTCGCGCTTGCGCTCCTTCGGTGTCTTTCGCAGGCGTTCGATGATTTCGTCGGGAATGTGCACGCCGGGCACGTTGGCTCGCATGAATTCCGCGGCGCGATCCGAGCGCAGCGGTCCGACACCGACCAGATAGTAGGCCTTCTCGTGCAGGCCGAGATCGCGCACGCGCTGCATGAAGGTCTTGAATCGCGCAACGTCGAAGCAATACTGCGATTGAAAGAAATCCGCTCCCGCTTCGATCTTCTTGGCCATTCGATGAGGTCGCCAATCGAGCGGCGGGGCGAAGGGGTTCGATGCGGCCCCCAAAAAGAGGCGCGGGCGCACGGTGATCTTGCGGCCGCTCATATAGAGGCCCTCATCGCGCATGGTGCGGATCGTTC
>JAHEEJ010000432.1 GCA_024640705.1 Deltaproteobacteria bacterium | reverse complement strand
ATTTGGGAGCGGCCGTAACCCGGTGCGATCTCGAAGAACGAATCGCGGTCGACGACGAGCGCGACCAAGCGTCGCATGTCGTAGATCTGGCGCCGGCTTCGCGGAACGATCGAAAGCAGTTCTTCCTCGGTTCGATCCCGGTCGTCGGTCGGTTCCGTTCGCGGCGCCGATTCCCAGACGTGGGTCGGCAGGTAGGCGAGGAAGCGTCGGATGATCTCGAAGGCTTCCTGCTCGTCTTCGACGACGTTGTCGACGACACCACTTCTGCCGTGAACCTGTGAGCCTCCGAGTTCTTCCTTGCTCTGGGATTCGCCGAGCGCGCGCTCGACGACCGCGGGCCCGGCGACCAGGATCTGCGAGGTGTGCCGGGTCATGACCGAAAAGTGGGAAGCGGCCAGTCTCGCAGCGGGAAATCCCGCCACGGCGCCGACGGCTGCGGAGACGACCGGCACGCTGGCCATCGCCTGCATGATCGATTGAAAGCGGTGCGGTGCGTAGACGGGATTGCTGGCGGGGCGATGCCCCTTTCCGCGCGGTCCGGTCACGCTTCCCCCCGCGCCCTGAAGAAAGCGCACCAGCGGGAGCTTGAAGCGGCAAGCGAGTTCTTCTGCGTACACACTCTTGCGCAATCCGGAAGGGGAGGGCGAGCCGCCGCGCTGGGTGAAGTCCTCACCGCCGACCACGCAGGAGCGCCCGTCCAGCTTTGCGATGCCGAGCACGTAATTGGCCGGCGTGAAGCCGACCAGTTCCCCGTCTTCGCTGTATTCGGGTTCGCCCGCGATGCCGCCCTGCTCTCGAAAGGACCCCGCGTCGACGAGCGCGTCGATGCGCTCCCGGATCGTCAGCCGGCCGAGTTCGTGCTGCTTGGCGACGGCCTTCTCCCCCCCGAGTTCCGCGGCCAGCCGTCGGCGTTTTTCGATCCCATCGACCTCGGGCTTCCAGCTCATGGGGGGATGGTAGTGGATAATGCGTTCCGGGACGCCGGTTTAGCGGATCGCCAGGCGCTCCCAAAGCGGCGCTTGACAGCTGCGAATGCAATGAGTATCCTGGTCTTACAATATGTAAGTCCTGCTTTTACGCGCCAGTCGAGAGGTTCTGTGTCGAAGCGAGACCCCCGGTAAAACCGAGCGGCGGAGGCTCGCCGGAGCGGGGCAGACAGAGAAAAGACAAAGCAAAGACAAATCAAAGATGGGAGCCCAGCCGGGATGTCGACGAATTCTCGAACCACCTCAACCCGAAACAGCCGCCGGTCGCGCACGGACGACGCGCCTCCTCGCCTCTCGGGCAAGGAGGCGGTGGTGTTGGAGTTGCTGCACGACGGCGAGCAATATGGACTCGAGATCGTGCGTCTGTCCGAAGGGCGCCTCAAGCGAGGCACCGTCTACACCACCCTCAACCGCATGCAGCAAAAGGGTTACGTGCAATCTCGCAGTGAAGAGAAGCCGGCCCACGTTCCGGGAATTCCGCGTCGCCTGTTCCGCGCAACCCCATACGGCCTTCGCGTGCTCGCCGCGCATGAACTCGCAAGCAACTTTCTATTGCAGGAGGCTCCCGCATGAGTTCACTCCGAGAATCGTTGCCAGGAGATAAGGTGCGCCGCTGCTTGGTGCGCGTCGTTTCGCCGAAAGCGATGGAGAGCGTCTTCGATCCCTTCCTCGCCGACCTTCAAGCCGATTGGCTGCACGCAAAATCCACTCGAAGTGCGTCCTACACGCGGTGGAGCTTGTTGGCCGCCTACCTTTCCCTCGCCCTGCAGATCGCGACTTTTGCAATTGGATCGATTTTCGGTCCTTCCTATGAACTCGCGCCCGCCACGGGTCCCAGTGCGTCACGAACCGACGGTGGGATGCCTGCGAGTCGGCCTTCGCGATATGCTGCGCCGCTGGTCATTGCCACGCTGATTACATTCGGTCTATTTGCGATCATGAGTGCGCTGATCGCGACTCAACCCGGGGAAGCCACCAGCGTCCGCTCGATACCCGTGACCTGGGCTCGCGTGCAGCCTGACCCCGAGCCGATACCGAAGCCGAATCCAGTGCTCCCACCGATGCCGGAACCCATCCCGCGAACGCCGGAAGGCGGGGTTTCGATCACTGGATCGGAGAAGGCGCCCGTAGTTCTGCCGCGTGGGCCCGACGAGGGCTGGCCGGGGGCAGCGCAACCCTACATCACCGGCCCCGTCGTACTCATGCCAGGCGCCGATCAAAGCGAGATACCGATCGTCAGGGTTGAGCCCGTTTATCCGCAGCGGGCGCTCGACCGCGGCATCGAGGGTTGGGTCGAGGTGGAGTTCACGGTGACCGAGGTCGGCAGTATTTCCGAGCCGACGATCCTCCGTTCGGACCCCAGTGGGATCTTCGATCGAGCCGCACTGCGCGCGATCGAACGCTGGAAATACGAGCCCAAGATCGTCGATGGTCAGCCCGTCTCGAGGCCAGGGATGCGAAACCGGTTCCGCTTCGAGATGAACTGAGCTGCTCCGGATCGGGCGATGCTTGGGTGCCCACGGATAAGTTCTTTTAAAATAGATAGTTGCAGGGAAATTTAGGCTCAGGTTGCGGCTCGAAGCTTCCGAACGTACGTTTCAAACGAACGTTCGAATCAGGAGCTGCCGACCCCATGCCCAGATCCGCTGATCCTCAACTCGCCGATTCTCGACCCACTCGACTCGCGCCGCCGGAAGGCGGGCGGGGTGCGGACACGCGCGAGCGTTTGCTCGACGCGGCCGAGCAGATTTTCGCTGAGCGCGGTTTCGAGGGCGCGTCGATGCGCGCCGTGACGCAGGCGGCCGGCGCGAGCGTGTCGGCTGCCAACTACCACTTTGGTTCGAAGGAGGCGCTGCTGCGCGAGACGCTTTTGCGG
>JAHEEJ010000111.1 GCA_024640705.1 Deltaproteobacteria bacterium | reverse complement strand
TCCGGCAAGGAGACGGTCGGCGACACCAGCACGCTCGAGGATTACAGCGTGATCGCGCGGCTGCGCGAGGCCGACGAGGGCTGAACGAGGAGCTGCGATTCGCGATCAGCGATGACGGGGCTTCGGCTCCTCGCCGGGTCGCACATCGCGAGCACCCGAGTCGTAGATGTTCTCGCGGTCCTCGTCGAGTTTCCAGACGCGGCCTCCACCAAAATCGCTGCAAGCGTCGTCGCAGGAGTCTTCCGCGTCGTCGTCACCGAAATCGGCGCCCACATCCTCTGTGATCATCCCGTTGTTGCACTGGCACTTCAAGGTCGCAAACGCAGTCCCCGGACCGAGCAGGAAGAAGAGAAAAATGGCGATTCCTACTGAACAAATGCTTCGATCGAGCATGTCTTGCGACCTCCTGAGAAGTGATACCCGCCCAATCGACAAAGAGCAGTACGCACTTGAGCAGCCTGAACACGCAAGAACCCACCGAGAATTCCAATATTGATGGAATCGTCGATGAAATTGCGTTCAACGAACGATCGGTCCCCTCATGAGAAGACGCCTCAATCGAATACGACCCGGCCAACTGGGCCCCGGCTAGTGGGGCCCTCTCAATAGAAAATGGAACTGCCCGGGCAGCCTGGGCGGTCCGAACTATTCGATGAGGCCGGGCGGGTTGCTGCCGCGGCGGCCTTCGTGCCAGCGGCCATCGGCGCCGCGGCTGACCGATACGATGCCGCCGAGTTCCGGGCCCTCCGACAGCGGCGCTTCCAGCAGTCGCTCGCCGATCGTGCGAATCACGCCCTTGTGGCTGACGACGAGCGCGCTCTTGGCGCCGCTCGCGAGCAGCGCATCGAGCCCGCGCGCCACGCGCGCCCGAAATGCCTCGCGGAGTTCGCCACCCGGATACTCGAAGTGCGCAGCGCCCGCCTGCCAATCCCGATACAGGGCCGGATCCGATGCTTCGATCTCCTCGGCCGTCATCCCCTCCCAGTGACCGAAGTGGACCTCGCGGAATTCGGGGTAGAGCCGCACCGGCGCGCCGCCAGAAACGATCACGGCGCCCTCCCAGGCGCGTCGCAGCGGGCTCGCGGCCACGAGGTCGAAAACCTCGGTCCTCATATTTCGAGCGGCCTCGCGAAGCTGGGCCCGGCCCTCGTCGTTGAGTCGGACATCGGCGCTGCCGTGGAAGCGGATGCTCGACTGCCCCTCGGTTTCTCCATGGCGAACCATCACGATGCGGCGCAGCGAAGACATGACGCTCTCCTCAATTCAGACGATCGAGGATCGGCGAGGCGCGCGGCGGCGTCAATACGCGAGCCCGTCTGGTAGACTGCGGCGACTCATCAAGCGAACGGCGGGGGGATTCGTGACTGGGAGAGGATGGCTGGGAATCGCGCTCACAGTGCTGTTGCTGGGTGGCGGAGCGCTCGCCTGGGTTCGTTTCGAGGGCGACGCGCCGAGCGTGGAAGGTCCCGAAACGCTTCTGATCGGCAGCCTCGGCAGCGTGGCTTTCGACATCGGTGATCTCGGATCCGGCCTGCGGGAGATCCTGATCAGCGTCCAACAAGCGGATGGCGAAACCGTCGTCTTCGAACGCAGCTTTCCCGGCGACTTGCGAACCGGTGGCAACGCGCCGGGTATCCCCGAGCGGTACGAGATCGAGATCGACCCAAAGGCGCTCGGCCTCGCTCACGGTGACGCGAGCCTGACGGTGACGGCACGCGATTGGTCGTGGCGCAACAGCTTCCGCGGAAACGAAACCCGACGCGAGATTCCGCTGACGATCGACCTCAAGAATCCGCGGGTCCAGGTTGCCAGCGGCCTCACCTACGTATCCCGAGGTGGATCGGGCTCCGTGAGCTACGCAATCGATGAAGCGACGACGCGCGACGGCGTGATGGTCGGTGCGGACTTCTACCGCGGCTTTCCGGCACCCGGCGCGGCCGCGTCCTCGGGGCGGCGTTTTGCGCTCTTTGCCGTCCCCACCGATGCGCCAAAGGGAGCGCGAATCACCGTCGTCGCGGAAGACCTGGCGGGCAACGTCGCGACTGCGAGCTGGCCCGTGGTGCTCAAAGAGCGCGTGCTGCCGGACGCCAACATCACGCTCCCGGATCGGTTCCTGCAAACCAAGGTGCGCAATCTCGCGGACGCCGCGAACATCCCCCAGGACGATCTGGTTCGCGCATTCGACCAGATCAACACCGAGCTGCGCGCCGCCAACGAGGCAAAGATCCGCGAGATCGTCGCAAACCCCTCCGAGTCGAAGTTGTGGGATGGGGCATTCACCCAACTCCAGAACTCCAAGGTGACGAGCAAGTTTGCCGAGCAGCGCTCCTACTTCGTCGACGGCAAGAAGGTCTCCCAGGCAACGCACTTCGGTTACGATCTCGCATCGACTGCGGGCGCGCCCATCGAGGCTTCGAATTCGGGGCTCGTGATCTTCGCGGACGATCTCGGCATCTACGGAAACTGCGTGATCATCGACCACGGAATGGACCTCTTCTCCCTCTACGCGCACCTCTCGTCGATGAGCGTTTCAGTGGGCGATCGCGTGGAGAAGAACGGCACCCTGGGACTCTCGGGTGCAACCGGACTCGCGGGTGGCGACCACCTCCACTTCGCAATTCTGCTCGGAGGGACCTACGTAGAACCCCTCGAGTGGTGGGATCCCCTATGGGTCAAGACGCACGTCGACGCGAACCTCACGACACCGGCCCGCTAGGGCGCCAAGCCGGCTGCGGGTTCGCACGATCGGTGTCCGCTTGAGGCTCGCGCGCAAACGGCTACTCGAATGGTACCGCGCGAACAAGCGCGCGATGCCGTGGCGGGAGACTCGCGATCCCTACGCGATCTGGATTTCGGAAGCGATGCTCCAACAGACCCGCGTCGAAACCGTCATCCCCTACTGGGAGCGTTTTCTCAGCCGCTTCCCCGACGTGCACGCACTCGCGATCGCCAATCCCGATGATGTGCTCGGAGTCTGGGCAGGGCTCGGCTACTACTCGCGCGCGCGCAACCTGCAGGCCGCCGCGCGCGTGATCGATCAGAATTACGGCGGAAAGCTTCCGGACGACGCCGAAACCCTGCAAACACTCCCGGGAATCGGTCGATACACGGCGGGTGCCGTGGCGTCGATCGCCTTCGATCGACCCGAGCCGGTTCTCGACGGCAACGTCAAGCGCGTACTCGCGCGCCTGCTCGGAATCCGAGCAGACATCGGGTTGCCTGCGACCGTCGAACGGCTCTGGCAGGAAGCCGGCGCACTCGCCCGCGGACCGCATCCGGGCGACCTCAACCAGGCCTTGATGGAATTGGGTGCAACGCTCTGCACCCCGCGCGCGCCGCGCTGCGAAAGCTGCCCTGTGTCGCAATTTTGCGACGCATCGAAGAAGGGAGACGCTGAGTCGCTTCCGATCAAGGCGCGAAAGAAACCGGCGCGAAAGGTCGAGGCCGTCGCAGCACTCGTGGTTCGGCGTGGCAAGGCGCTCGCCGTGAGGCGCCCCTCCCGCGGACTACTCGGAGGGCTGTGGGATCTGCCCGGCGGCGATCTCGTGACCGGAGAAACGCCGCGCGCAGGCCTCACGCGCGCGTTGCGCGAGCGCACGGGCCTCGAAATTTCTCGGGCCTCCGCCATCGGAATCGTCGAGCACGTATTCACACACCGAAAATTGACGCTCCACGTCTACCGAGCCAACACGTCGACGGATCGCATTCGGCTCGACGGTTTCGAGGGCCACAAGTGGCTCGCTCCTCGCGCAATCGCCGACCTGCCCCACGCCAACGTGACCGCCAAGGCACTCGATCTGCTCATCTCTTCGACGGCCAGATCTTCGAATTGACAGGCCGGCGACGGCGCTCGAAGCTACGGGAGCCGATCATGGAGAAATCGAAGAATGGGACTGCCGATCGCCGACCGCTGGTTCGACCGCAAGCGCATCGATGACGAGATCACGCTGCTCTGGGAGCCCCATGTCGACCCGCTGCTGCGCTGCAACATCTGGCACGTTCGCGGCCGCGACCGCGACGCCATGATCGACTCGGGTCTCGGCATCGCATCGCTGAAAGCCGCCGCGGACGACCTGCTCGAAAAAGAAGTCGTCGCCGTCGCGACCCACGTCCACTACGACCACGTCGGCGGACTTCACGAATTCGAAAACAGGGTCATGCACCGGATCGAAGCCCCCGAGATGGAGAACTACGACAAGACCGGCGGCCTCTACGCAAGCGACATGGGAACGGAAATTGCCGACGGACTCCGGAGTGCCGGCTACGAGTTGCCCGAAACCCTCGTGACCGCGGTGCCGAAAGGCTTCGATCCCGCGCAGTACCGCGTCACGCCGACCTCGGTGACCCGCAGCGTAGACGAAGGCGACATCATCGACCTCGGCGACCGGCACTTCGAGGTCCTGCACCTGCCGGGCCACTCGCCCGGCAGCATCGGACTGTTCGAAGCGGCGAGCGGGACGCTCTTTTCGGGAGACGCGGTCTACGATGGCCCCCTGCTCGACGAACTCCCCGAGAGCGACATCCCGGACTACGTGCGCACGATGAAGCGCCTGCTCGAACTTCCCGTGCGGGTCGTCCACGCGGGCCACGATCCGAGCTTTGGCGGCGAGCGGCTCCGCGAACTCGCGAGCGCCTACCTGGCGCTCCGCGACTGCTATCCTCCGGCATCATGAGCAGCAGCTTCGGGCAGATCTTTCGCATCTCCACGTTTGGTGAGAGCCATGGAGGTGCGGTCGGCGTGGTGGTGGATGGCTGTCCGCCGCGCCTGCCGATTTCGCTCGAGGAGATCCAGGCCGATCTCGACCGGCGAAAGCCCGGGCAGAGTCGGATCACGACGTCGCGCCAGGAGTCCGACCAGGCCGAAATCGTCTCCGGGGTATTCGAAGGGCAGACGCTGGGCACGCCAATCGCCATCGTCGTTCGCAACCAGGACGCGCGGCCCGCCGCCTACGAGCAGATGAAGGATCTCTACCGCCCTTCCCACGCCGATTACACCACCGAAGCCAAATACGGCATCCGCAACTGGCAGGGTGGCGGCCGCGCGAGTGCGCGCGAAACCGTCGGGCGGGTCGCGGCAGGTGCGATCGCGCGCAAGCTGATCCGCACCGCGGCCGACATCGAGGTCTTGGCCTGGGTGCGGCGCGTCCACGAAGTCGACGCCAAGATCGATCCCGCGACGGTGACGCTCGAAAGCGTCGAGTCGAATCTCGTGCGCTGCCCGGAGCCATCGGCCGCCGCTGAAATGGTGGAGCGCATCGACGCGGCGCGCGCCCGGGGTGACTCACTGGGCGGTGTCGTCGAGTGTGTCGCGCGCGGTGTTCCGCCGGGACTGGGCGCGCCGGTCTTCGACAAACTCGAGGCCGAACTCGCGAGCGCACTGATGTCGCTACCCGCTTCGAAGGGTTTCGAGGTCGGAAGCGGCTTCGAGGGCACCCGCATGACCGGGATCGAACACAACGACCCCTTCGTTCCCGGCAAAGACGGCAAGCCCCACACGGAATCCAATCGCTCGGGCGGAATCCAGGGCGGCATCAGCAACGGAGAGCCCATCGTCATGCGCGTCGCCTTCAAGCCGACGGCGACGATCTCTCAAGCGCAGCAGACCGTGACGCGCGACGGCAAGGCAACCACACTCGAGGCCCAGGGGCGCCACGACCCGTGCGTGCTGCCGCGCGCCGTACCGATCGTCGAGGCGATGGTCTGCCTGGTACTCGCCGACCACTGGTTGCGTCAGCGCACCGTCGACGCGCTATAGGTCGAAGCGTCGAAATCCATCCATTGGATTCAGGGCAGCAGCACCATGCCCGCCACCACCGCAACCGCGGCTGCGAGCACGGCGAGACCCGCGAGCGTCGCATGCGCGTCGACCGGGCGACCGCGGCGCCGCTCCAGGCGCCAGCCGAGTACGGCAACCGCGAGAAACAGGCCGACGGCGAGAACGCCGAGCCAGGCGTGGAAGGTTGCGAACGGCGTCCAGTCCCGCAGCCAGGCCGCCGAAATCGGGCCCGCGAGAAAACCCACGCAGATGGCTGCGACCGCGGGCTTCGCAACGCCGAGGTGGGCGCGAAGCAGATCCGGCGCCCTCGGTGCGCGACCAAAGCGAGCGCGGCGCAAGCGCAGGCCCGCTCTCAGCGCGAGAGCCACGGCTCCGAGGCTCGCGACCATCCACAGGGGATGCACGTAGGCGTAGAATTTGAGCAGTGGGTCGCGCGTGGCGGGGTCCAGTCACTCCACCTTGTGTATTGCGCCAGCCGAAAGATCGGCCAGCAGCCGATCCAGGGCGCGTTGAACATAGTCTTCGTCGCGGGATTCGAGCGTGAGAAGCACCCGATAGGATGATTCGCGGATCTTCGGATAGGAACCCAACACCAGATCCGGAAACTCCTCCAGCAGGGCGTTGAGGGTCTCGACGATTTCGGTTTCGTTGTGCTTGACGTACACCCGCTTCAGCACATACGGAACGCCGCGGAAGCGATCACACGCCGACTCGAACTTTCGACGCAATCCCTCGGGAATGCCGGGAAAGATGTAGACATTTTCGACGACGACCAGCGGAAACCATTTGTCATCGGAGTCGATCAGCGACGCGCCCACCGGAACGGACGCCATCTTGAGTTGGCCCTCGTTCAGGTCATCCCCAAGTACCGAACGGAGCATCTCCTGGAGCTTCGGGTTGATCTCGACCGGGCGCCCGAAGGCCGCAGCGACGCCTTCGATGGTGAGATCATCGTGGGTCGGACCAATGCCACCAGACGTGAACACATAGTCGTAGCGATCGCTCATCGCCTTGACTTCCGAAGCGATGGTCTCGACGACATCGGGGATCGTGAGGATCCGCTCGACATCGACCCCGATCTCGCGCAGGCGTTCGCAGAGATAGGGCGAATTCACGTCGGTGACCTTGCCCGAGAGGATTTCGTTGCCAATGACGAGGATGCCGGCGGTGGGCATGACTGCGCGAATGTATCGAAGGCCGGGGGTGGGGCCAAATGGCGTGGCGCGATGAAATTCGGCCAATCTCGGCGGCTCGCGCCGTTTTGATCCGCGATGGCGGTCGCGTATGATCCGCCGCTGACGCGCGCTTCAGCGAGCCTCGTGCGGCGTGAAGCGATGCTTTGATTGGCGAACCGTTGGAGAGTGAGAGGCCATGGCAGACGACCCCCGTTTCGAGACCCGCGCCATCCACATCGGGCAGGGCGCTGACGAGGCCACGGGCGCAACGATCGTACCCGTCTATCAGACGGCGACATTCACCCAGGATGCGATCGGTGAAAACCGCGGCTACGAGTATTCGCGCAGCGGCAACCCGACGCGCGATGCCCTCGAAGCCGCTCTGGCGTCGCTGGAGGGCGGCCGTTTTGGCCTCGCCTACGGCTCGGGGATGGCGGCGATCCACGGCGTGATGCAATTGCTATCCGCGGGCGATCACGTCGTCGTTTGCGACGACCTCTATGGCGGCAGCTACCGCCTGTTCACGAAAGTCATGTCCGGCTTCGGCGTTCGCTTCTCGTTCGTCGATGCCACCCGGCTCGACGCACTCGAGAGCGCAATCGAAGCTGCGACGAAGATGCTCTGGATCGAGAGCCCCACGAACCCCATGCTGCGCATGATCGACATCGCGGCCTGCGGAGAAATCGCGCGCCGCAAGGAACTGACGCTCGTGGTCGACAACACCTTTGCGACCCCCTATCTGCAAAACCCGCTCGAACTCGGCGCGCACGTGGTCGTACACTCCACCACGAAGTACATCGGCGGACACTCCGATGTCATCGGCGGCGCTGTCGTAGTCGACGACGAGGCAACTGCGACGAAGCTTCGCTTCACCCGAAACGCGACTGGAGGCGTGCCGGGCCCCTGGGACGCCTGGCTCACGTTGCGCGGGGTCAAGACACTCGCATTGCGGATGCGCGAACACGAGGCCAACGCGAAGCAGCTGGCGGAATTCCTGCGCGAGCGACCCGAGGTCGAGCGCGTCCACTACCCGGGCTTTCCCGATCACCCGGGCTTTGATCTCGCGAAGCGCCAGATGCGCGGCTTCGGAGGCATGGTGACGCTCGACCTGGCGGGCGGCGAGCGAGCCGCAAAGGTGTTCGCAGAGAGCACCCGGTATTTTTCGCTCGCCGAGAGTCTCGGCGGTGTCGAGTCTCTGATCGGCTATCCGTGGACGATGAGCCATGGGGCCTTCGAGCCCGAAGTCAAACGCAGCAAAGGGATCACGGAGGCGACCGTGCGGCTCTCGGTCGGCCTCGAACATGCCGACGATCTCTGCGCCGACCTCGCTCGAGCGCTGGAGCGCGCTGCGAGCGCCCGATGAAGCGCGCAATCCTGCTCGTCGATCACGGCAGCCGACGCGCGGAGGCAAACGCACTACTCGAAGAGGTCGCCGATCAGATCCGCATACGCGCAGTGGGATCCATCGTCGAGACCGCGCATCTGGAAATCGCCGAGCCCGGCATCGGTGAGGGGATCGAAGCCTGCGTGGCGAAGGGCGCGACCCGCATCATCGTGCATCCCTTCTTCCTCGGACCCGGCCGCCACACCTCCGAAGACATCCCAGCACAGGTCGAACGCGCAGCACAAAGACACCCGAACGTCCAAATCCGGATCAGCGAACCCCTCGGAAGCCACGCCGCCTTGATCGACGTGATTCTCGATCGGGTGAGCGACGCCGACCGCTAACCGGCATCCTCTCCAACGTGCCGCGATATCCCGCTTACGCATCGATGGGCGCCACCTGGTTCTTCTGTCTCGGCGGGCTCGGGGTCTTCTTTCCCTTCTACAGTCTCTATCTGCACGAGAACGCCGGTCTCGACGCCACACAGGTCGGGGTGGTCTACGCCGTGCTGCCGCTGGTCGGATTGTTCGCGCAGCCCCTCTGGGGGCAGTTCGCGGATCGCACGGGTTCGCGGTCGCGGATTCTCGCGCTGCTCGCCGCGGGCACGGCGATCGGCTACCTGGCGCTGTTCTTCTGCAAGGGTTTTGCACCCCTGTTGTTCGGCACGGCCCTACTCGCCTGCTTTTCGAGTGCGCTGATCCCCGCTTGTGTCGCGGTCACTCTCGCGCTCACGAAAGACGCGGGCCGCCACGCATTTGGCATGACGCGAACCTGGGGGACCCTCGGTTTTCTCACCCTGGTGATTCTCTTTCCACCGGTACTCCACTTCTCGCAGTCGATCCGCGGCCTGGTGGTCAGCGACGGAGGCCCTTCGGAACCCGGGCTCGAAATCATGTTCGTCGGTGCGGGTTCGATGGTGCTGATCTGCGCGTTGATCGCACGTCGACTCCCACGAACAGGCGCCGTCGCAGTTCGCGCGTCGCGCGGTGACTGGCGCCGACTCTTGCACCACGGACCCTTCGTGCGCCTGCTGGTCTTCGCGCTGCTCGCCTACCTGTGCCTCCAGGGTCCGATGATCCTGTTGCCGATCTTCGTGCGCGCGCACGGCGGGAGCCTGGACGCGGTCAGCTGGATGTGGATTCCGATGTTGCTCGTCGAAATTCCGGTCATCGCGTTGCTCGGAGAGACGATCGCGCGCATCGGGGCGCGGGGGCTGCTCGCGACGGGAGTGATGGCGGGAGGCCTGCGCTGGCTCGTGTGCGGACTGAGCTCGGATCTCAGCTGGATCTTCGCCGTGCAGGTCCTCCACGGCATCACGGTCGCGGGCCTGATCCTGGGCGCCCCGTTGTACGTGGATGCGGTGGTCCCGGCGCGACTGCGATCGACCGGCCAGGGGATGCTCGCGATGGTCGGCGTCAGTCTCGGAGGGATCAGTTCTTGTTTGGGCGGGGGCTGGTTGTTCGAAAACGTCGGCCCCGACGCTCCCTATCTCGCGGCGGGGATCGGCGCGCTCATCCTCGGCTGCGCGATTCCACTGCTGATTCCACCCCCCGTCCGGGCGGAAACCGGCGAAGAATGATCCGTTCCGCCCTCGAATCCGCACACTGCGGGGACGTTGGTGAATATTCACCAACGTCCCCGCCCTCACGCAGGATTCGCCAGCTAGTCACTTCCCTTGCTGGCGCTCCGACGGATGTAACGCCGGCCAACGGGTGAGGCATCCTTCTTTGCCACGATGCACTCGATGATCACGAAGCCCTTGGTCGTGTGAGCCTGGCGCAGCGCGGACTCGAGTTCGGAGGGGGTCGTCACGCGAATGCCGACGCCGCCCCAGGATTTGGCGAGTTCCGCGAAGGGCCACGGTGGCAGATCGAGCAGCTCCTGCTTCGGCGTCACCGGGCGAAAGATTCCCCAGCCCGCGTTGTTGACGAGGACCA
>JAHEEJ010000431.1 GCA_024640705.1 Deltaproteobacteria bacterium | reverse complement strand
GCAGCGGGATTCCGAACGCATCGCAGAGCCAGATGAAGCGCGCCGCTTTGTCCGCGGAATCGACGAAGAGCACACCGCCCTTGACCTTCGGTTGGTTGGCGACGATGCCCACCGGCCGGCCGTCGATGCGCGCGAGTCCCGTGATGATCTCGCCCGCAAACAACTGCTTGATTTCGAAGAAGGAATCGCCGTCGATGACGCGCTCGATCACCTCGTGCATATCGAAACCTTGATTCTCGGACTCGGGGATCAGGCTTTCGAGGTCCTCGCAGGCTGCACTGGGTGCGACGTCTTCGTGCGCGGGAAGGTGCCCATCCGCGCACGACGGCATGTAGGAGAGGTAGCGCCGCGCGGCCTCGATGGCCTCGGGCTCGGACCTGGTGAGCAGATCGCCGCAACCCGAGACCGAGCAGTGCATTTTTGCGCCGCCCATTTCTTCGAGGCTCACGATCTCACCGATGACCTTCTCGGCCATGCGCGGAGAGCCGAGGTACATGCTGGCATTGCCTTCGACCATGAAGACCACGTCGCAAAACGCGGGAATGTACGCCCCACCCGCAGCCGAGGGGCCAAAGAGCAGGCAGACCTGCGGCACCATGCCGGACATTCGCACCTGATTGTGAAAGATGCGGCCCGCACCCCGGCGGCCCGGAAACATCTGGATCTGATCGGTGATTCGCGCGCCCGCCGAATCCACCAGATAGATCAGCGGAACGCGCTGACGTTCGGCGTGCTCCTGGATCCGCAGGATCTTTTCGACTGTGCGGGCACCCCAGGATCCGGCCTTCACTGTCGAATCATTGGCCATCACGCAGACCGGCCGGCCATCGATCGCGCCGCTGCCGGTTACGACACCATCCGCGGGGAGGTCGCCCGCCAGGCTGTTTGCGAACGCGGCGTCTTCGATGAACGAATCTTCATCCAGAAGCAGGTGAAGGCGTTCGCGGCAGAAGAGCTTGCCGGCTTCGCGGCCCTTCTCGTGATATTTCGGCGCGCCGCCGCGGCGGATCTGCTCGAGTCGCGCATTGACTTCAGATCCGTCCTTCAAGGTCCCCTCCCCCTTGTCGGTTTGCGCTCACCCGTTCGCGATCAAATCGCCCGGCGCTCGCGCTCCCGCTCGCCGAGTCGCGCGCGAAACACGCGCCCAGGCAGTTGTCTGCCGAGAACATCGCGCTCGAGCCACGCGCTCGCGTCCACGAGTGCATCGAGGTCCACGCCGGTGCGAATGCCCTCGCGCTCGAAGAGATCGACCAGGTCCTCGGTTGCAACGTTACCCGATGCACCGGGCGCATACGGACACCCCCCGAGGCCCGCGAGTGAAGCATCGAAGGTCCGCACGCCTTCCTGAAAACCGGCTTGCGCGTTTGCAAGCGCGCGACCATAGGTGTCGTGCAGATGCAGTGCGATTCGATCGACCGGCACCTCCGAGGCGACCGCGCGCACCAACTCGCGCACCTGGTTCGGGTGGCCAACGCCAATCGTATCTCCGAGCGATACCTCCGCAGCACCGCATTCAATCAGTTTTCGCGCCAGACCAACCACCGCGGACACCGCGACCTCGCCCTCGTACGGACAACCGCAAACAGTCGATACGTAGGCACGCACCGCAATGCCATCTGCTCGGGTGCGCGCGAAAACCGGCGCGAGGCGCGCGAGTTGTTCGTCGATCGAGCAGTTCACGTTCTTTTGATTGTGGGTCTCGCTCGCCGAGACGAAGGTTCCCACGATATCGATCGGGCCCGCGGCGCGAAGCCGCTCGTAGCCCACTTCATTGGGAACCAGCGCACCGTAACGCACGCCCGGGCTGTGCCGCAGCACGGCAACGAGTTCGTCGGCATCGGCGAGCTGCGGGATCCAACTCGCCGACACGAAGGATGCGACTTCGATCCGGCGCAGCCCAGAAGTGGCCAGCAGCGCGATCAGCTCGAGCTTCGCCTCGGTCGAAACGAACTCGGCTTCGTTTTGCAGTCCGTCCCGAGGGCTGACTTCGTAGATTCCAACGTCCGGCGCGCGCGGGTCGCCTTCGGACATCGCTTCGGTCTAATTCCCGTAATCGTAGAAGCCGCGGCCCGACTTGCGGCCGAGCCAACCGGCCTCGACGCGCTTGACGATTTCCATGCACGGCGCGTAGCGCGGGTTTCCGTACTCACGGTAGAGGCTCTTCAAGATCGCCAAGACGATGTCGAGTCCGACCAGGTCCGCGAGTTCGAGCGGCCCCATCGGGTGGTTGCATCCGCCCTTCATGCAGGCGTCGATGCCCTCCGGGTCGGAAACCCCCTCGCTGAGTGCGAAGGCTGCCTCGTTGATCATCGGAAAGAGCACGCGGTTCACCACGAAGCCCGGCAGGTCAGACACCTCGATCGGCGTCTTCCCCAGCGCCTTCGCAAATTCGCTCACGGCCGCAACGGTTTCACTCGTCGTACGCAGGCCGCTCACGATTTCCACGAGGTTCATCAGCGGAACCGGATTGAAGAAGTGCATCCCAACGAAGCGCTCTGGGCGCGTCACGAAGGAAGCCATCTTGGTCACCGAAAGGCTCGAGGTATTCGTCGCAATGATGCAGCGGTCACTTACGATCCCGCTCAGCGTTTCGAGCAGTTCCTGCTTGATCTCGAGATCTTCGGGCGCAGACTCGAGAACGATGTCGCATTCCTTGAGCTCTTCGAGCGAAACCGCGCCATGGATCCGGCTCATGATGCCTTCACTCTGGGCCTGCGTCAGCTTCTCGCGACTGACCAGCTTGTCGAGCCCCCATTGGAGCCGAGCCAGACCCTTGTCCACGGATTCCTGTTTGCGATTTTGAAAGACCACCTCGCAGCGAATCTGCGAGGCCACCTGGGCGATCCCGCAGCCCATCGTTCCGGTTCCGACGATTCCAATC
>JAHEEJ010000110.1 GCA_024640705.1 Deltaproteobacteria bacterium | reverse complement strand
TACGGGATGTACCATTCGATCTACGAGAATCCCCACTGGATGAAGACGATCGTCGATCCGGATTTCGGCTATCACGCCATGATGACCGCGTATCTCGGGACCGCGGCGCTGCGCATGTCGGAGTCGGACCTGCTTCCCTTCGACCTCGAAACCGCGGCAAGCACCTGGCGGGCCGCGTTCGAATGGCTTCGCGAGTCGTCCGATGCGAACGAAGCGCAAAGCAACGCGGTCGCGTCCCTCGACGGGATCGCCGAAGAGTGGCGCGAAGCCGCCGCGGACCTCAACGCCGTGCGCCGAGAGCTACTCCTCGACCACACAGCCGCGGGCATGACGACCGAACAATGGCGGGATTGGAACGCGAAACTCCGACAGGTGGAGCGATCCTTTTACGCGCCAAAGGGACTGCCGGAATCCCCGTGGTCGAGGAACCTGTTCTCGGCCATGCGCTTCGAATCCGAAGAGTCGACACTTCCGGGATTGCGCTGGTCGATCGAAGACGGCAACCGCGAGCAGTTCGACGCTCAGGTTTCCGCCTACTCGAATGCGTTGACGAACGCGCGTGATCGCACACGAGGCCTCGCAGCCGAGCTGCGCGCCGCAAAGACACCCACTCCATTACCGTAAGAATTTGAACGGGTTGTTCAGAACCAACCGAGGAGACAACGCGTCATGGCCAGATCGACCCTCAGCTTCGCACTGCTGCTGTTCGTCTTGGGTTCTGGATTCGACCAGATCAGTTACGCGGCAGACGCCGAGAAATGGGACGTCACGAAAGCGCGCGGCCGCACACAGAAGATCGACTTCTCCACCGACGAGGGAACCCGCATGTCGGTGGACGTCTCGCCCGATGGGCGCTGGCTGGTCTTCGATCTGCTCGCGCACGTGTATCGCGTCCCCGTCGAGGGTGGCCCAGCCGAGTGCCTGACGCAGGACAGCGGGGTCGCGGTCAACTACCAACCCCGCTTCTCGCCCGACGGCAAGTGGATCGCGTTCGTTTCGGACCGCGAGGGCCAGAACAATCTCTGGATCATGCAGGCGGACGGCTCCAATCCGAAATCCGTGCTGATCGATCCGGATGCGCGCGCTGCGTATCCGAGCTGGCTGCCGGACAGCGATTACATCGTCTTTCGCCGACGCGAGCTCGGGCCGTGGTGGAAGATGACGGGCGACGAAATCTGGATGGTCCACCGCGAAGGCGGCACGGGAATCAAGTTGATCGGTGAAGAACAACCCGCGGTCGGATGGCCGTCGGCGTCCCCCGACGGCAGATACCTCTACTTCCAGATCGAGGAGCGCACCGACCCGGCCGCGGGGCGCGCCGACTCGCTCGGCGGCTCGTGGCAGGTTCGGCGCTTCGATTTCCAGACCGGCCAGGTGCGGGAAATCAGCGCGGGCCGGTCGGAGCAGCAGATCCGCAGCTCGAGCGGGGGCATGATCGCACCCGAGATTTCACCGGATGGCAAGACGCTCGCGTTTGCGCGCCGCATTCCGGACGGAACGATCTCCCACAAGGGCCACCGCTTCGGGCCTCGCACGGCGCTCTGGCTGCGCGATCTCGAAACCGGTGCGGAAAAGATCCTGGTCGATCCGATCGAGCCCGATTCCGCCGAGGGCGATCCCTATCTGCGGGTGCTGCCGGGTTATGCCTGGAGTGGCGACGGCGCGTCGCTGTTCTTCTCACAGGGGGGCAAGCTGCGCCGGGCCGACGTCGCGACGGGACGCGTGGAAACGATTCCATTTACGGCCCGCGTCGTGCGAACGATCTCCGAACAGGCCTACTCGCCCTGGCGCATCGCCGACGGCCCGATGCGGGCGCGCTTTCTACGCTGGACCACTGCGTCGCCAGACGCTGAGCAGCTCGCCTTCCAGGGCGTGGGCAAGGTCTGGATTCAACCACTCCCCAAAGGCGAGCCGCGCAGACTCACACCCGAAGCTTTCGAACCGTTCGAATACGCGCCGGCCTGGTCGCCGGACGGGCGCTGGATCGCGTTTACGACCGTCGACGAAACCCGTGCGGGGCAGCTCTGGCGGATTCCATCCAATGGGGGTCAACCCGAGAGTCTGACCCGACAGGCCGGTGAGTATTTCCATCCCGCCTGGAGTCCCGATGGAGAATTTCTCGTCGCGGTGCGCGGCGCGGGCGCGACCGCGCGCGGCCGCGCGCTCGTCTCCAATCCGTGGTACGAGCTGGTTCGCATCCCAGCGGCCGGAGGCGACCCCGAATTCCTGGCCGAAATTCGCGGCGTGCCCTGGGAGTTCTACGACCACGAGCGCACCCAGATCCCGAGACCGTCGTTCGGTCCCGAGGGCCGCGTCTTCTTCACGGAAAATGTCTCCGTCGCAGGCGAGGCCGAAGAAGAACGAACCATCAGCCAACTCGTGTCCGTGCAAGCGGACGGCAGCGACCGCCGGATCCACGTTCGCTTTCCGTTTTCGGACGATGCCGTTCCGTCACCCGATGGCAAGCACATCGCCTTCCAGGAGGGGAGCAACGTCTACCTCGCGGCCTTCCCGCTTCAGGTCGGACCTTTCGATGTTCCAGGCGCAAAGTCGGAACCGCCGCTGCTCAACCGACGCGAGGCGGCATTCCCGGTCGCCGCGTTGAGTGAGACCGGCGGCCTGTATCCGCGCTGGCACACGCCGACCGTCGTCGAGTTCGGCAGCGCGGACCGCTATTTCCGCTACGACATCGTCTCCGAGAAGAAGCAAAGCGTCACGATCGATCTGCGGGTCCCGCGTTACGAACCCGCGGGAACCATCGCGTTGAAAGGTGCGCGCATCATCACGCTGAAGGACCGCGCGGTGATCGAGGCTGGCGACGTCGTGATTCGCGGGACGCGGATCCAATGCGTCGGCAAATGTGACACCTCGGCCGCCGATCAGGTGATCGACGCCTCGGGAAGATTCATCATCCCGGGATTCGTCGACATGCACGCCCACCGCCACTCCGAGCACCGCGGCTTCATTCCGATGAAGGACTACGAGGCCGCCGCCTACCTCGCCTACGGGGTCACCACGACGCTCGAGAATTCACCGTGGTCGCAAAACGTCTTCACGACCGCCGAACTCACCGAAGCCGGGCTCGTGGTAGGACCGCGCTCCTTCAGCACCGGCGACCCGCTCTTCCTGGGTGACTGGCTGCGCAACAACGACATCGAGAGCCGCGAAGTCGCCGACCAGGAAATCGAGCGCTTGCAGTCGTGGGGGGCCGTGTCGCTGAAGCAGTACCTACAACCGCGCCGCGAGCAGCGGCAGTGGATCGCGGATGTGGCGCGCAAGCGCAAGCTGATCGTGACGGGCGAAGGCGGCGATCTCCCCTACAACCTCAGCATGATCATGGACGGGCAGACCGCCTGGGAACACCCGCTGACGCCCGCTCCGATCTACAGCGACGTCGCCCGCTTTCTCGGCAAGGCCCGCGCCATCTACTCGCCGACATTCGTCGTCGGTGGACCCGGTCCGTGGAACGAAGAGTACTTCTACCAGCAGGGCGAGGTCTGGAAGAATCCGAAACTGCGCCGCTTCCTGCCGTGGCGGCAACTCGTGCCGCACACGCGTCGCCGAATGATGCGTCCACTCACCGATTACAGCTTCCCGTTGATCGCGCAGGGGCTCGCGGACATCATCGCCGAAGGCGGCTACGGCGCGATCGGCTCGCACGGGCAGCAACACGGCATCGCCGCCCACTGGGAGGTCTGGATGGCCGCCTCCGCGCTCGGGCCGATGGGCGCGCTCGAACTCGCGAGCGTTCACGGCGCGCACTTCCTCGGCGCGTCGAAGGACATCGGCTCGATCGAAGTCGGCAAACTCGCCGACCTGATGATCCTCGATTCGGATCCGCTCGCCGACATTCGCGCCACCACCGACATCGCGCAGGTGATGAAGGGCGGCGTACTCTACGACGCGAACACGCTGGATGAAGTCTGGCCCCAGCAGCGACCCTACGGCACCTACCCGTGGGTCGACCCGGAGATCTTCCGCTCGGACGATCGGCCGATCGACTACTGGGACCGTTCAGAATAGACGCGATCGCCGCTCGCTCAGTCGACGACCACCAGATCCTTCGGGAAGTCGTGCATCCAGCGGATCTCGCTCTTGGTGACTTCGAAGGTGTCGATCAACTCGCGGATGCCATGCCCGCCCGGCAGATAGAAGTTGAATTCGTGGTTGCCCACGAAACCGGGCTCGAGGATGTCGTCGGGTTTTGCGGAGCGGTGGTCGTAGACGAAGTCCCCGACCCAGCACGGTGGGAAGGCGATTCCGAGTTCGTAGCCACCGAACCACCAGACGTCGTTCCAGATGCCTTCGGCCTCCGCGACGGCCTTGCCGGCATCGAGAAACTCGAGCACCCGCACGCCGGGGTGCATCGCCTGGTAGGTCGCTTCGAAGACGCGGTTGGTGCGATCGACCTGCGCGCGCACCTCCGCGGACGGCTCGCCGATCGAAAACGAACGCGCGAGGTTCGAGTGGTAGCGGCGCACCACACCCGAGAGATCCATGTTGAGGATGTCGCCGTGCTCGAGCCTGCGGCGCGACGCGTGCCCGTGCAGCGAATGGCTCTTCTCGCCGGAACCCATCATCTTCTGGATCGCCGAATGCTCGCCGCCCCGCTTCGCCATCGCGTAGTCGGCCTCGGCCCAGACTTCGATTTCCATCACGCCCGGGCGCATCGCCTTGAAGGCGGCCTCGATGCCGAGTTCCGCGATGCGCGCCGCGTCGTGAATGTAGGCGAGTTCCTGGGGCGACTTGATCCGGCGCACCCGGTTGACCACGTCTGAACCGTCGACGATCGCCCGAACGCCCTCGCGCTCGATTTCCGCCTGGAAGAGTTCGCTGTAGCCTCGGTTCGGGCGATAACTCCAGAACTCGAGCGCGACGTTGCCCCCGAGCCAACCCTCCGCTCCGAGTTCCCTCGCAATCGCACGCCCCGGAAAGATCTCTCCCGCGGGAAGAATTTCACTGCTCGGATCGTCGGCGCCAATCGCTTCAGCGCCGTGCCGATTGCGCCATGCGGCGAGCGTGGGCATGGTCGGTCGCAGATCGCGTGCGATCGAAGTGATCCGGCTGTTGACCACCTCGTCGGCGTCTTCGAAATAGATGAAATCGTCGGCGTCGACGTTCACCGCGATGCAACTCGCGGGATACCAGGTCTTCGGCCGACCGTCCTGATACCACGAACACTGGTAGCCGCTCAGGTAATAGAGATTCGCGGGATCGGAAACGATCAGCGTGTCGATCTCGCGCTTCGCCATCTCCTGCCGCACGCGGCGCAAGCGATCGGCAAATTCGTCTTCACTGAACGGCGCATCTTTTTCGCCGTAGATGGTTGCGAGCGCGTGCTCGGCGTTGGATTTTTCGGTCGAATCGTCGCGAGCCATCCCGTTCTCCCTTGTCACTTCGCCCCGCATCGAGATCGGAGGGAGCCTGACACAGCGATCCGGCGCGGGTCAATCGCTGGAATCGCGCAGAGCCGCCTGTCGATCCGATCCGTGACCGCCCAGTGCGCGGGATTTGCTTTTGCGCGCGAAGCGGTCTATCAGGGCCGAGCCCGTATGCGAGCCCGATCCGCGATTCCGATCGACAGCAAGCGAGCGCTCGCCGCGCTCGCCGCGAGCAATACGCTCGGCGTGCTCGTGCTGTATGTGATCCCGCTGCTCGTGGGGGCCACGTCCGACGGCTTCCACGCGCGCGAAGGCACCTCGGGGATCGTGTCCTCCTGGGAGCTCGGCGTGATGGCCGCCGCGTCGATGTTGTTGGCGGCTCGCTACGAAAGGCTCGACAAACGCCGCTGGTCGCTCGCGGGGATGGTGCTGTTCCTGCTGGGATATGGGCTCTCGATCTGGAGCCTGACGACAGCGCAGTGGTACACCTTCCTCCTCGCGCGCGGTGTCGTCGGGGCTGGCGAAGGCATCCTGTTTGGCGTCTCGAGCGGCCTGGCCGCGCAGACCGCGCGGCCCGACCGGACCTTCGCCTGGTTCTCGGGCAGCCACATCGCCACCTCGGTCGTGTGTTTCTGGGCGCTACCCGTGGCATCGGAATCGCTCGGCCCGCCCGGCGCGTTTCTCACGATGGCGGTCATCGGTTTGCTCGCCACCCCGCTCATGCTCTGGACACCCGATCCGTCGATTGTGCGAGACCTCCACGCCCCCGCACCGAAAGAGCGCTTCGGTAGGACTGCGGTGCTGCTGCTGCTGAGCGTGGGCAGCTTGAATCTCGGTTTGAATGTCCTGTTTCCGTTTACCGAGCGCATCGCGATTTCGATCGGCTTCACGCTTGCCGAAATCGGGCGCATCCTCTCCTGGGGCGCGGTGCTGTCGATCATCGGGCCGATCGCGGCAGGTCGATACGCCGCGAGCGGCGGCCGCACCTGGACGCTCGGACTCGGTGCGCTCTCGCAGGTGGTCGCCGCATTCATCTTCGTCTATTCGGCCTCGCACGTGCTCTGGGCGGGAGCCTACGTGGTTTCGAGCGCGGCGCTGATGTACTTCATGCCGCTGCTCTACGGCCTGGTGGCCTTCTACGACCGGACCGGTCGCATCAACGCGGCCGCCGCATCCATATCGGCCTGGACTTCGGCCCTGGCCCCGCTGCTCGCGGGCCTGCTCCTCAATGCCGGCGGGAGCTACCGCCTGCTCGGGTGGCTGACCGCAAGCGCCTACGCGGCAATTTTCGTTTTTGCCTACCGACCGTCTCGCGCGGCGGAAGCGGGCTTGCGCATGCGGTAGCCGATGGTGAGCAGCGCGAGACCTGCAACCAGCATCCACCACCCGCGCGGCTCCGGCACGAACCGGAGGATGCCGATGCCGACCGTCTCGTAGCTCACCGCCGGATGCAGCCAGCGCGTCAGCACGGGCGTCACGAGCTGGAGCGTCCCCACGAGGTAGGCACCTCGGCTGTAATGCGAGCGAATCGAGGCCCGGTTGTCGTAACCCTGCGCGTAGTGGACGGTCTTGTGGGGTCCGCGCCCGACCGCGGTGACCGTGACCGAACCCGTCGTCCACGGGAAGCGCGAGCCCTCGATGTCGATGGTGCTCGTCTGGCCGAGGCGCGTGTGGACGTACATCACCGTCCCGTACACCCGATAGCCCTGGGTGATCGGAGTGCCCAGCCCCGTGTAGACGCTGGCCCCGATCGCGTCGTAGAGCCAGTCCACGGTGCCGCGCGAGCAACCACCGAAGCGGTAGTAGCAGTGCTTGGACGTCAGCGCGCCGAGCATCTGCATCGTTCCGCCAAACTTGGCGGCGCCCTGCGTCACTTTGGTTCTCGCGACGATCTTGGCGCCTTGCTGGTGGGCGATGTTGAAGCTTCCCGCACCACCCCACGATCCGAAGATCCCGGCCGCATTCCTCAGATTCGCGTAGGTGTAGCTATACGCGTAGGGGAAGTAGCCTCGGGGTTCGCCGGCGATGCCGGTCGCCCGGAGTCCCGAACTACCGCTGACGGCTGCCGCCGGGAAGTAGAAGCTGCCTTTCGCGCCCCCCGTTCCAGTCACCGAGAGAGCCCCCGTGATCGGATTGCCGGCCTGGACCCTGCCTTTCCCGGCCGGGGTAAATCCCGTGCTGGTTGCCGTACAGAAGGTCGTTCCGGGTGCACCACCCGCCGTGAAGAAGACTGGATTCCGGTAAAGCGGCGGAATCAGATTCCGCCCGGGGCCACCCGTCGTCGGCGTCATGCCCTTGGCCGGGCGCTCCGCCGTACCCATACCGCCCCAGTTGTACCAGGGTGCGCAGTAACTTTGCCATCCGCCGCCGCCCATCGGTGCGAAGTTTCCACTTCCGTCCGTCGGTGTGGACGAGAACGGGCAGCGCGGCAGGTTCGGATTGCACTGGATGCCCTGCGGCAAACCGACCGCCGAATAGACTTCCGAATCGATCCCACCGTTGCCGCAATACGGGCCCGGGCTCGGGTCCGCCACCGCGCATTCGTTGCCGTGCGCCTTGACGGACCAGGAAACATCGGAAATCCGGTACAACTGATTCGCGGCCTGGGCGGTCGTTGCGCTGATGACTCCCAAGCTCGAGAGAACGATCAAAGAGACTCTACGAATGGACAACATTGCTGTGATCCTCCGTATCGCCCGCGTCTTTTCGCTAACTGCGCTCCATGCTCTAGACCCAGGGGTGTGCCGCAACGCGCTTGGATGGCTCTGGCGCCACTCGATCAAGGCAGTCGAGACGCGATCGTTTCCATGATGGCGACGCGAAATTGTGCTGTCCAGCGAAAAGCGATGGCCGAGCAGGAATTTGGCCCGAGCCCGCAAGCTGGGCTCGAGCCGCTCGAATCGAGGGGATTCCACCAATCCCGCGAAAATTGCGCCGCTTGGGAGTTCGGGGCGCCAATCGATCGAATGGATTGCGCCAATGGTGCTGGCGCGGATCGGGCTCGCTCAGCCCTCGGACACCACCTGGAAGGTCGCGAGGCTGCGATCCGCCGCGTAGCGGACCTGGGTCCCGTCGGCCATCGCCTGCCGCAGACCTTCGACGGCTTCGCGCGTGATGCGCTCGCCGGGTGCGAGCACCGGAATTCCGGGTGGATACGGCGCGACGACTTCGGCCGACACCATGCCGATCGCCTTCTCGACGGGGACCGTCGCATGTGGCGCGAAGAACGCTTCGCGCGGCGAGATGACGACCTGCGGATTGACGGTCCACGAAATCGACGGCAACACCGCCCGTGACGTCGAGCGCCCCCGTTCGATCGCCGCCGTCACGCCGTCGACGAAGCGATCGATCGAAGCGAGGTCGTCGTTGATCGACAGGATCGGGACCACGGTGTCGCGATCGGCGAGTTCGATCGGCATGCCGGCCGCGACCATGTGATCTTCGATCGCGAGCCCGGTTGCCCCCGTGCCCGAAACGTTGATCGCGAGCTTGACCCGGTCGACGATCACCGAGCGATCGACGACGTCGCCGAGCAGCACCAGGCCGGGAATCTTGCGCAGGCGGTCGCGCGCGTGGTCGACGATCTGCACCAGGTTTCCGAGCAGCCGCTCTCCCTCCTGCTCCAACAGCGCGCGCGCCGCGTCGGCGCTCGCCGCGATCGTCCCGGACGGACTGGTCGTCGCCGTCACTTCGAACGCGCGCTCGAGCCGGTCGCGGTCGAGCCGCTCGGTGCGCGCGAAGACCAGCGCGCTCTGCGTGTAGGCGGGCAGCGTCTTGTGCGCGCTGGTCACCATCGCGTCGGCGCCGGCCTGCAGGGCGTGCTGCGGGATCTCCGGGTGGAAGCCGAAGTACGCGCCCCAGGCCTGATCGACCACGAGCGGAATCCCGTGCGCGTGCGCCACCTGCGCATGGGCCGCGATGTCCGAGAGCGTGCCGACGTAGGTGGGCTCGACGAGAAACACCGCCTTGGCGGCCGGGTGCGCGGCCAGCGCGCGCTCGACGCGTTCGACGGGCACGCGCGTCGGCAAACCCGTGGTCGGATCGACTTCGGGGCTCACCCAGACCGGCTTCACACCGACCAGGACCATCCCGAGCAACAGCGAGCGGTGCAGCGTGCGGGTCACGATCACTTCGTCGCCGGGGCGGCAAGCCGCGAGCACGAGCGTCTGGTTGCCGTGGGTGGAGCCGCCCACCGAGATCCGCCCCCAGTCGGCGCCCCAGAGCTTCGCGAGTTTGCGGTCGGCTTCGGCCATCGCGCCCGCCCGCTGCCGAATCGTGTCGACGCCGCCGTAGAGTGGAACGTCGCCATCGACGACCGCACCGACGAGGTCGAGCCGCTGCTTGTGACCCGGCGTGCCGAACGGCGTCACGTCGGCGGCCCGGAAGTCGAGCCAACCGTCGAGCAGCGGCGCGTCCTGGCGCAGATTTTTGGGGTCGCGGGCGTCTGTCACGGCTGGGACGCTAGCGAGCGAACCCGGTTCGCGCAGGCCGGCGAATCAGCCTATCCTGCGCGGCGCCAAATCGACCGATCGGCGCGAATCCAAACCAGCCTGACGAACGGAAACTGCACATGAGCGAAACGCACCCCAAAGACGAGTTCAACCACTTCAAGGGAACGGCGGGCTATATCGCATCCGACGCGCTGATGGAAGCCGTCAATTGCGCGATCGCGCTCGAGCGCCCGCTGCTCATCAAGGGCGAGCCCGGCACCGGGAAGACCCTGCTCGCGAAGCACATCTCCGAAGCGCTCGGGATGCCAATGGAGTCCTGGCACGTCAAGTCGACCTCGAAGGCCGCGGAAGGCCTCTACGTCTACGACACGATCCAGCGCCTGAACGATGCGCGCTTCGGCGACGGCGACGTCGGTGACATCCGCTCCTACATCAAGCTCGGCCCGCTAGGACGGACTTTCAAGGCCCAGCAGCGTCACGTCTTGCTGATCGACGAGATCGACAAGGCGGACATGGAGTTTCCGA
>JAHEEJ010000109.1 GCA_024640705.1 Deltaproteobacteria bacterium | reverse complement strand
TCGAACTCGTCGCGAAACACGGGATCGACTGCGGGGCACGCCGGGAGGGCTGGATCCACGCGGTCCACGGACGCGCCGCGCTGCCACTGGAGGAAGACCGGGTGCGCCAATGGCGGGCGCGCGGCGCCGCGCTCGAAATGCTCGACCGGGATCAAATCACGGCCTTGCTCGGAACCCGCGAATACATCGCGGGCCTGCTCGATCCCCGCGGCGGCTGGCTACAACCACTCGCCTACGCGCGCGGCCTCGCGCGGGCTGCGCAGGGCGCGGGCGTGAGCCTGCACGGGCGATCTCCCGCCACCCGCATCGATCGCAGCGCGGACGGATGGAAAATTGCAACCCCGTCGGGAATCCTGACTGCAAAACAGGTCTTGATCTGCACCAACGCATACACCGACCAACTCTGGCCGCGCCTGAGCCGCAGCTTGATTCCCGTGACGAGCTTCCAGGTCGCCACCGAGCCACTTTCGGATGAATTGCGCGCGCGCATCATGCCGAAAGGGCACGTGGGTTCCGACACGCGCCGCCTGCTCAGATACTTCTGCATGACTCCCGAGGGTCGACTCGTCGTGGGCGGGCGCGGACACGCCCGCGAGATCGAGAACCGCGAACTCTACGCCCACATCGTCGCTTCGCTGCACGAGTTGTATCCGGAGGCTTCCGGCGCAAGATTGGATTATTTCTGGAGCGGTCGAGTGGTCGTGACATTGGACCACCTGCCGAAGATCTGCGAATTGGGGCCCGGCATCTGGAGCGGCGGCGGCTACAACGGACGCGGGGTCGCGATGGCCACCGCGACAGGCCAATTGCTAGCCCGGTGCGCGGGCGGAGCAGCCCCCGACAGCCTGCCGCTGCCACCGGCAAAACCCCGGCCGCTGCCGTTTCACAGCCTGCGCGCTCCGGCGATCGGCGTGGCCGTCGGTTGGAAGCGATTACTCGACGCTTGGGAGGCGCGCGGCCGCTAGCAACCGCTGGGGCGCGCCTAACCGTGAGGCGCCAACCGCCGCGCGATCAATCTTCGCGATTTTCCGCCCAGACCTTCGCGACGGCCGGGCGCGCTTCGACGAGACCGACGAGCTTTGCGATGCGCGGGTTGTCGGCAAGCAACTGCTTCTGGTCCGGATGCCATTTGGCGAGCATCCAGAGATAGACGTCGGCCGCGCTGTAGGTTTCTCCGAGCAGGTAGGGCCCCGGATCCAGCGCGTCGTTCAAGACGGCGAAATAGCGATCCATGTCCTCTCGCCCGCGCGCCGCGATTCCGTCGGCTCCCGCAGCATCGGTCGTCATTCGTTCGGCGTAGTAGAGGCGCAAGTCGGCGTTGTAGAGCGCGGCCGCCATGTAGACGAGCCAGCGTTGGAAGCGCGCACTCTCCGGGCTGCCCGCGGGCGGGGCGAGCTTTGCCTCGGGATGGCGATCGCAGATGTGCAGAACCATCGCCGCAGACTCGGTCATGAGCGTGCCATCCGGGAGAACCAACGCGGGGATCTGGCCCATCGGATTCACGGCCAGAAACTCGGCGCTCCGGTTCTCGTCATTTTCGAGATCGACCAGGACCTTCTCGTACTCGGCACCGACCTCCTCGAACAGCACTTCCGGGGCCATCGAGCCCGCAGATTTCGACCAGAAGAGTTTGTACATGGGGGATTGCCTCCTTCGATTCGACTGCGCTTGCCGTCATTCTATGGGCGCGATCGCTCGAGGTCCAGAGCCATCGTGGTGCGGTGTGAGTTCGCGGGGATATAATTGCGATCCGCGTGAATTCGCGCTCCCCACGCGGAAATCGACACCCGGGAGTCGGGCCGGATGCGCTCAGCCGGTCCGGAATCGAAAAACCTCGAGAACACGCAGAGAAGGGAACGCACGATGAATCAGGCGACGATTCGCATGAAGGCCTCGGACCTCGATCGGCCGACCCACGGGCCCGCACCCGCAGAAGGCGGATACGAAGGAGATCCGATCGAGACCACCCACGTCTACTACGACAAAGACGGCGTCAGCGCAGGGGTATGGATCTGCACGACCGGCAAGACACTCAACAACGACTACCCGTGCGACGAATTCTGCACGATCATCAGCGGCAAGGTGGGCGTCGTGAACAACGACGACGACTCGGAAGAGGTCTACAACGCCGGCGATAGCTTCTTCGTGCCCAAGGGAGCCAACACCACATGGATTATCTACGACACGGTTTCGAAGTTCTGGATGATCACCGATCGGTGACGCCGCGTTGCCCCACCTCCGATCGCTGGATGCTCGCCATCGCGATTCTCGCGGCTCTATGCGTTGCCGGGTGCCAGACTTCGGCTCTTGGGCGCCGCCAGTTCAAGATGATGTCGGAAACGGAAATGTCCCAGATGGGCGTTGCCGCGTTCGCGGATATTTCCAAGCAGACACCTCCGTCGCGGGATGCGCTCGCGAACGCGAAGGTGACCTGTGTGGCGAATGCGATCACGCGAACCCTGACGAACGCAAACGCCCAGAACAGCTGGGAGGTGCGCGTCTTCGCGGACGACACGCCGAACGCGTTCGCGCTGCCGGGTGGCAAGATCGGCGTCAACACGGGGCTGTTGAAGGTCGCGCGCACGCAGGGCCAACTGGCCGCCGTGATCGGACACGAGATTTCTCACGTCACCGAGGGGCACGCGAACGAGCGCGTATCGGCCCAATACGCTTCCCAGACATTTCTGCAGCTCGCTTCGGTGCTCGCCGACGCGTCGAGCCCGGGTTATGGCCAGATGATCGGACTGCTCGGCGCAGGGGTTCAGGTGGGCGTGCTGCTCCCCTACGATCGCAAGCACGAGAGCGAGGCCGACCTGCTCGGCCTCGACCTGATGGCGACAGCCGGCTTCGATCCCCGCGAGAGCATCGCGCTCTGGCGCAACATGTCGGAAGCCGGAGGGGGCCAACCTCCGGAGTTCCTCTCGACCCATCCGGCCCACGGCACGCGGATCCGCGATCTCGAGCAGCGCATGCCGATCGCGATGTCGCTCTACGAGGACGCAAAGGCGAAAGGGCACGCACCGCGCTGCTACTGAAGCGGGTCTCGAAGCTCCTTCGATCACGCAATGCTAGGCAGCCAGTTGGAGGCAGATCCCGTCCCGCAGCGGTTTGGTCAGCCCGTGGGATTCACCGAATCCCGCCTTCGTTGCTCCCTTCTGCGCGACGTGCGAGCAACTGCGCGACGACCAGCGGCGCGAAGGTGACGACGATGACGAACACCGCGACCACATTCGTCACGGGCCGCTGACGCGGGCGCACCAACTCGGTCAGCATCCAGATCGGCAGGGTGCTCTGCTGCCCGGCGGTAAAGGTGGTCACGATCACCTCATCGAAACTGAGCGCAAACGCGAGCATTCCTCCGACCAGCAGCGCGGTGGCAATGTTCGGGAGCACGACGTGCCGGAAGGTCTGGAATCCGTCCGCTCCCAGATCCATCGACGCCTCGATCCAGGAAGACGGCATGCGACGAAAGCGGGCCACCACGTTGTTGTACACCATGACCACGCAAAACGTGGCGTGGCCGAGCATGATCGTCCAACTGCTGAACGGAATCCCGCCGAGGTTGAACGCCGAGCGCAGCGAAATGCCCGTCAGGATGCCCGGCAGCGCAATCGGCAGGATGATCAGCAGCGAAATCGCCTCGCGCCCGAAGAAGCGGGTTCGGGACATCGCCGCCGCCGCGAGGCTTCCGAGCAACATCGCGATCAAGGTCGAACTCGCCGCTACGCGCAGCGACAAGCCAATCGCGTCCCAGATGTCTTGCCGGCCCCAAGCCACGGCGAACCAGCGCAGTGTCAGTCCCGGCGGGGGAAATTCGTACGAAGCGTCTTCCGTACTGAAGGCGTAGAGCAGGATCAACGCGAGCGGAAGATGCAGGAACAGCAACCCCGCAACGGCCGCAGCGGTGAGTGCACGAGGTGCTTTGCGATCGCTGGCATCAGAGCGCATCGAAGGCCCCCAGCCGCTTCGCGGCACTCAAGTAGATCGACATCACTGCGATCGGAACCACGCAGAACGCGGCGGCCAGTGGGATGTTTCCGGCGGTTCCCTGCTGGATGTAGACCACCTGTCCGAGGAAGAGCCGCGAAGATCCGATGATCTGGGGAATGATGTAGTCACCGAGGGTCAGCGAGAACGTGAAGATCGAACCCGCAATGACGCCCGGGAAAGCGAGCGGCAGGATCACGTTGCGAAACGTCCGATGTGGCGGCGCGCCGAGGTCCGCGGACGCCTCGATGATCGATTGCGGAACCCGCTCGAGCGCGGCCTGGATCGGCAGGATCATGAACGGGAGCCAGATGTAGACGAATACGGTGAAGGTTCCGATGTAGCTGACGGAGAGGGCCGTACCGCCGATGATCGGGATCGAAAGCAGCGCGTCCAGCCAGCTTCCGAGGCCGAGTTCCGCGGTCAGCCAGGTCACGATCCCCTCCTTCGCGAGGATCAGCTTCCACGCGTAAACGCGGACCAGATAGCTGGACCACAGCGGCAGCATCACCGCGAGATAGAAGACGGTCTTCGCCCGGCCGGTTGCGTAGCGCGCCATGAAGTACGCGATCGGAAACGCGATCACGGATGAAGCCAGCGTAACCGCCGCAGCCATCGCTGCCGTCCGGAGGATGATGTCGAGATGCGCGGGACGCAGGAGTTCGGTGTAGGTGCGCAGCGTCAGCGTGCGCTGGATCATGCCGGTGAACTCGTCGATCGAAAAGAAACTCTGGATCAGCAGGGCGAACATCGAACCGAGATAGATGACGCCGAGCCACAACAGCGGAGGCACCAACAAGAGCGCGAGCAGCAGCCTTGGGCGCAGCAACAGCGCCGTCGAGACCCTCCGACCCAGCTGCTGCTTCGCCGGCAGTTGCATCGCGGTTGCCATCAGCGGCTCTCGGATTCGCGCAGGCGATGCAGGTCGTCGGAGTTCCAGCTCAGCCAGACGCGCGCTCCGGGCTCGACGGCGGGCAGCTCCGCGCGTGAACCCAGGTTTCCAGCGACCGCGGTCATCGATCGGCCGTCCGACACGGAAACCACGTAGCGAACGCTCGCGCCGTGAAACTGGACGTCGGCAACCTCTCCGGTGACGCTGATCGAATGCGCGTCGGCCACGGGTTCCCGGGTCGAGAGATGCACCTTCTCGGGGCGAAGGCTGAATACGCCCTGCTCCTGGGACCGTGTGTCCGGATCGCGGCGCTCGACGATATTCGAATCTCCGACGAACTCGGCAGAAAACCGCGTCGACGGTTGCTCGTAGATTTCGCGCGGCGTTCCGGTCTGCTCGACTCGACCGCGATTGAATACGGCGAGCCGATCGCTCATCGAGAGCGCTTCGCCCTGATCGTGGGTCACGAAGATGAAGGTGATCCCGAGCGTGCGCTGCAGCGAACGCAGCTCGACCTGCATCTGCTGGCGGAGCTTGAGGTCGAGCGCGCCGAGCGGCTCGTCGAGCAGCAACACGCTGGGTCGATTGACGAGCGCGCGAGCGAGCGCAACCCGCTGGCGCTGACCGCCAGAGAGCTGGCTCGGGCGCCGCTCACCGAGGCCCTCGAGGCGCACCATCTCGAGCATTTCGCCGGCCCGGCTTCGACGCTCTCGGCGATTCACGCCTTTCACCATCAACCCGAAGGCGACGTTCTGCTCGATCGTCATGTGCGGGAAGAGCGCGTAGTCCTGAAACACGGTGTTGACGTCGCGATCGTACGGCGGCACGGCAGCCGCAGAGCGACCGTGCAACTCGATCGTTCCGTCACTCGGGCGATCGAAACCCGCGATCAAGCGCAGGCACGACGTCTTGCCCGAACCCGATGGTCCGAGGATCCCGAAGAACTCGCCGCTGCGGATTTCGAGATCGATTCCGTCTAGCGCGACCACCTTCCCGTAGCGAAGACAGACGTTTCGAAAGCGTACAGCGCTGTCCATGATGGCATTCTCACGATCCAGTTCGCGAAGCACTGCGCGCCGACGAGCGACCGATCAGCGGCCTCCGAGGACGGCAATGTAGTCCGTCACCCAACGGTAGTAGGGGACGCAGGAACGCTCGTTACCGCACTGGCTCCTCGGGGTGCGCCAGAAATGGACGTTATCGAAGTTGTCGATCCCGTTGGTCTTGCAGCCGTCCTTGCCGAGCAAGGCATTGCCCTCACAGGCCGCGGGCACTGCCGGAACGGAACCGAAATAGGACGCGAGGTCACCCTGTAGTTTCGGATCGAGGGAGTGCTCGAGCCAGCGCTGCGCACAGATCGGATGGGGCGCATCGACGTGCACCATCGTCGTATCCGCCCATCCCGTGGCGCCCTCCTTCGGGACCGTGCTGGCGACCGGCTTC
This sequence comes from Deltaproteobacteria bacterium, assembly GCA_024640705.1. Lineage (GTDB taxonomy): Bacteria > Myxococcota_A > UBA9160 > UBA9160 > SMWR01 > JACZVU01. Next base: position 4,043 of record JAHEEJ010000109.1, on the reverse strand, counting down.
CCCTGGCGAACCAGCAAGTTCACCATGAAAGGCCAACTCGAAGATGCGACGACACCCTCGTTCACGAAGTCATCGATCTGGATGAACGCATCGTGCCAGTAACGGCTCACGATCTGGCGTTGTTGACGCAGCAGATCGAGCGCTGCTGCGTATTGTTTCTCGTCGAGTTCATAGGGATCGACGATCCCGAGTTCGGGTTTCACGGATTTCAGATAGAGCGCCGCATCGGCGATGTACATCGCGCCGTCGAATGCCTGGATCCGCCCCTTGTTGGGCTTCCCGTCCGGGAAGTCCATCGGCTCGAATACCACCTTCCAACTGTCGGGCGGCTGCTTGAAGACTTCCGTGTTGTACATCAGCACGTTCGTCCCCCACTGATAGGGGACGCCGTAATGAATGCCGTCGACGGTGTGCCAGGGCGCGTTCTTCAGTCGATCATCGACCGTGCCCCACAGGGGAATCGCCGAGACGTCGATCGGCTTGACCCGCTTGCCGGCGATCAGGCGCAACGTCGCGTCGCCCGACACCGTGGCGAGATCGAACCCGCCTTCGTTCATCAGCGCCACCATCTCGTCGGAGGTGCCGGCGGTCTTGACGCGAACCTGGCAACCGGTCTTCTTCTCGAAACCCGTTACCCAGTCGTAATTGGGATCGCTCTCGCCGCGCTCGATGTAACCGGGCCACGCGACGATGTCGACGAAGCCCTCACCCGTTTCTTGAGATTTTGGATTCGCAAGAGCGGCGGCCGGATGGAGCCAGGCCACGACGCCGATTGCAGCTGCGATTGCGATCCCGATACCGCCGATTCGCGCCATGCCACCTCCTGTTGCAATGCGGCGCACCGTCGCGCTCAGGGTCCTTCCCACTCGATTTTCGCGTACTCGCCGCTGCCACCGGAGAGTTCCCAGTTGCGCCCCCAGTCGCGGAAGCGACTCTTCGTGCTTTGGCAGACGGTGACTTCGGCCCCCATCCAATACTTGGTGTTGGTGATCTTCGTCGTGCCGTCACCGTTCGCGCCTTCGATCGGTTCGATGGCGCCATCGATGATCTTGGGAATCTTGAACGTCCAGCCCTTGCCGACCTGCTTGAACTCGATCGGAACCCGCTTCACGCCGAGAAACTCCGCGACCATGATCGAAAACCAACCGGTCGTACCGCCGGCCTTGCCCGACAAGATCTCCGTCAGGGCCTGCGCCGCTGCATCACTGGCGCGTTCGTCGACATAGAGCGCCACGGACCACTTACCTTCGGCGAGCGGTCCGGGGATATCCATCAATACACCCACACTCAGACCGTCGAGTGATTCGTCTCCGGCGTGACCCTCGTCGATGTGCAGGCCCCACCAGGTGTGGCAGACCCCGTAGGTGGGTTTGGTCTTGCCGAGCGCGATCACGCAAGGACAAAACACATCGCAGTTGCAACTGAGGATCAACTCACCGCGAATCTTCCACTTTTCAGCCATTTCGCCTCCCCTTCGAAGCCCAATTCATAGCGCAGCGAGCAAGCTCGTACCGAGCACAGCCGCTCCCCAGACGACGAGTCCGGCTCCGGCGATTCGCCCGATGGTCCGGCCGCCCGGCAGAGCCTTCTCGGCCAGCATGAAGGCCGCAAGTCCGGCCGTCCAGAGCAGGTTCATCGACCCCCCGACGAACATCAGCGCCATCAGCGCCCAACAGCAGCCGATGCAGAAGCGGCCGTGGGAGATTCCCATCTTGATTCCGCCCAAGGTGCCCGGTTGCCACTGCGTCATCAGAAACCAGAGCGGAGAGCGACAGCGATGAAGACAGGCCTGTTTCAATTGGCTGAACTGAAAGGCTCCCGCACCGAGCAATACGGTCCCCGCAAAGACGCGGTTGGTCGACTCGCCGGCCATCGTGGTCCAGGACGCTTGATGCAAGCCCCACTGCGCGCAGGCGGCGACCCCGCTGAACGCAGTCATGACGAGCGCGTATCCGAGCAGGAAGCCGGTTGCCGGAGCCACCGGGTTGGTGGACACCGACTGCCCCCGGCTGATCTTCGCGAGCGTCAGAATCATCGGCGCCGCCGTCGGGAGCATCATCGCCAACATCATCACGGTCCACATTCCGAACGTCATCGCGAGATCGGTTCCGCTCCACGCGCGCGGCTGCGCGAGCATTGCATGGTGAGCGGCATGACCCGTGTCTACTGACATCAAGATCGTGTAGATCCAGGCGATCGCCGAAACCCCGATCAAGCCCACGAGGAGGATGAGCCGATCGCGTTGCACGATGTCTTCCAGAGCGGTCGTCCGTTCGCTGGACACGAATTCCTCGGTTCTTCACAATCGCCCACAGACCCGCGCGCACGGGTGCTGCGTGGGCCGTGAGCATACCCTTCCAGCCGAGAGATGGGGAAGGAAGCTGGATGCGGAGGTTTAGCAGGCATTCCTCGGGGAGCGGGATGCAAGAGCTACTCCCTCCAACCCCATGTCGGTCGCAGCTCTTGCATCCCGCTCCCCGGCGAACTCACTGCCCGCGCGTGAAGCAAAAACCTCGTGACGAAGAGTCCCCGCCAACTGGGCCCCGGCTAGTGAAGCTCCGGTCGAATGGACCATGGTCTGTCCGGGCTCGATGGCACCCCGCCACCGAACCCGTGCAACCAACCCCGCAAGAGAGTTTGAGACTTACGACGCGAAACGCAGAAGAACCGAACTAACTCCGGCAGGCTCGTAGCGATGCGGCCTGGGAGATCGCGTCGGCGAAGGCGCCGACGGAGATGCCGAAGAAGGTCGACTGGTTCCAGCGCAGGATCGTTTCGAAGTTGGAGTAGACGAGAAACGCGTCGGGCGACTTCGCAGCCGGGAGGACGATCTTTCCGCGCATGGCAGCGCGGGGCAACTCGCCGCCGTCGATGCGCGCGACACCGGCTTCGCGCCAATCCGCGAGCGTTCGGCGCTTGGCGAGTGCTCTGCGGTTTCCGCTCAGCGATGCGGGGACCTGCACTTCGCGGCCCCAGGTCTGGCCGCTGCGCCAGCCCGCGCGCTCGAGGTAATTGGCGGCGCTCGCGAAGGCGTCGGGCAGGCTGCTCCAGATGTCCTTGCGTCCGTCGCCGTCGTAGTCGACCGCGTAGTCGAGAAACGTGGTCGGCATCAGCTGCACCTGGCCCATCGCTCCCGCCCACGAGCCCTTCAGGCCCGCGGGATCCTGGTGGCCCTCGTCGACGATCTGCAGCGCAGCCAGCAGCTGCTTGCGAAACAGCGGGCCGCGGCGCGCGTCGTGCGCGAGCGTCGCGAGGGCGTCGATCACCCGATACTCGCCCTGGTAGTCGCCAAAATTGGTCTCGAGCCCCCAGAGCGCAACGACGATTCGAGCCGGCACCCCGTATTCGGTACTCACGCGATGCAACAGCGCTCGATGTTCCTGCAACATGGAGCGGCCCCGTTCGATGCGCGTTTCGGTCAGGCGAGCATCCATATAGCCGCAGAAATCGCCCGGCTCCTTGGGCTGCCGGCGATCCAGTTCGATGACGGCGGGGATTCGCTCGACGTTTGCGAGTGAAGCTTCGACGGTGGCTTGCGAGATTCCGCTCTGTCTCGCTTCGGCCGCGAAGGCCTCGAGCCACTCGGAGAAGTCCGACGATTTGGCGGCAGCCGGTAGCGCGATCGACAACCCGATGAGGAGTAGTGCGTACGCGGTTGCCGAATGCATCTTTGCGAGCCCCTTTGCGCTGCTTGCCGAAGTCTATCGGCCCGAGCCGCTTCCCCAGAACCGGAGCATCTCAAAATAGGTGAACGAAGCCGTCCACGCGATCAACACCAGGCCCGTCGAAGCCCGTTCGAAGTGCGGCTCAGGCTCTCGAAGTGGACAACCACTACGAGAGTGACCAGTGCAACGGTAACGCGGATGACGATCAACACCTGGACGGCACCCCGTTTCGTCGGCGGCCTGTTCGCGGTGAAACTCCGGCATCCACTAGCGGGGGAAGTCTTCGATTTCGCTTTTCGCCGTCGCAAAACCCCATTCTGGGATTTTGCTCCTAGCTGGCGAATCCTGCGGATTCGCTTTGCGGCGTCGCAAAACCCC
>JAHEEJ010000108.1 GCA_024640705.1 Deltaproteobacteria bacterium | reverse complement strand
GCGAGCACGAACGGTGCGATGATCGTCGCCTGACCGTGCCGCGCATACACCTTGAGCGCGCCGAGCATGGTTCCATCCCAGGTCATCGGAGAGTTGGCGTTGACCAGGCCGATCGTGACGGTGTTCTCTGCGACGAAGGCTTCGCCAAACACGAGCTTTGCGAGCGCCACCGAATCCTCGGCGCGCTCGGGTGCAGTCACCGAACCCATGAAGGGCTTGTCCGAGTAGCGGATGTGGCTGTAGATCATGTCGAGGTGGCGTTTGTTGACCGGAAGATCGACCGGCTCACACACGGTGCCCCCGGAGTGATGCAACGCGGGCGTCATGTAGGTCAGCTTCACGAGGTTGTGAAAATCTTCGAGGGTCGCGTAGCGGCGGCCGTTGTCGAGGTTTCGGACGAAGGGCGATCCGTAGGCCGGGGCGAATACGGTGTGCGGTCCACCGATGCGCACGCTGCGTGCGGGATTGCGCGCGTGCTGCACGAACTCGGCGGGCGCCGAGCGCTGGATCAACGATCGGCACAGCCCTCGCGGAAAGCGGACGCGTTCGCCGTCGATCGTCGCCCCCGCATCCTTCCAGATCGCGAGGGCTTCCGCGTCATCACGAAAGTCGATGCCCGTCTCTTCGAGGATGGTTTCCGCATTCTGCTCGATCATCTCGAGACCCTCTTCGCTCAGTGCCTCGTAGGGGGGCAGTTTGCGGGTCAGGTAGGGGACGATCGGTTGGGTGGGGTGCGCGCGAGCGGCTCGGCGCGATTCGCGGCCACCTCCGCGCGAACGCGTCCTGCGGGTCTCGCTCATACTCGTCTCCTGTTCGAGCGCGTCCCGGACGCGGGAAGCAAAGGCTTTCACGGAACTTGGTATATCCCCAATATATGAATAATCTGTGTGTGTGACAAGAACCGCTTATGGCCGACTTCTGAGTGGAATCGCGCCTGGCGATGATGCGGCCGATCCGGTGTCGAATGAAAAGAACACGCCGCCGAACTCGGGATGAGCCCCACGCCAGACGCTGTGCGCGCGCGGTGCCAACCAGCGTGAGGCGCTCCTTTTGATGTCGGCGCCCGCCGCGCCGTGCCGCACCTGGGTAATCGACCATCGCGTCGATGCTGCCACTCGAGAGCGGCTCGGGGACGCTCGCCAGCTCGCCGACTTGCGTTCAGAATCCGTCGGCGCCCTGATCGTTGGTTCGTGCTGCGACTCAGAGGCGTTGATCACCGCGGGCGCCGATTGTGTGAAGATCGTCGAGCCTGTTAGTCCGGCGTATTCAGCGTCCGTTTGCGGATCGGCCGGCCGCACCCTGAACGCCGAAGCCATCCTCGCGCCCCTCCGGCCCCGGGTCGTACTCGCATCCGGCAGCCCAGATGGTCGCGCGTGGGCCGCGCGCCTCGCGGTCCGCCGGAGTTGGCGCCTTTTTTCTCCCGCGCTTCAGGCCGACTTCGATCGCGATGACCGGCTGGTGGTCACGGTTCTCAGCGCGTGTGGTCGCTACTCGCGAGAAGCGACGCTCGGCCCAGACGAGACCGCGGTGCTGACCCTCGCGCCCGGTGTCGCGGAAGCCGCCCCGCCGGATTCCGCTCGCGTCGGAACGGTCGAGCGCATCGCCTCGGTGGAGGTCGGTGAGGAGCCGATTCGCGTCGAGCGTGAAATCCCGGCCGATCCCAGCGAGGTCGACATCCGCTACACGGCGCGCATCGTCGCGGGCGGGCGCGGGCTCGGCGGCGCCGACGGTTTCGAGCAGCTCGCGCGGGTTGCGCGGATCTTGAAGGCGAGCGTTGCGGGCAGCCGCGTCGCAGTCGATCTCGGTTGGATCGATCGCGAGCGCCAGGTGGGGCAGACCGGCAAGACGGTCACTCCCGAGCTCTATCTCGCGTGCGGGATCAGCGGCGCGAGCCACCATCTCGCCGGCATGGCCGAGGCTCGCCACATCGTCGCGATCAACACCGACCCCGACGCGCCAATCTTCAAAGCCGCACACCTCGGGCTGGTTGCGGATCTCCGCAAAGTCCTGTCGGAATTAGAGCGTCAGCTCGCCGCGCAACCGGGGAGTGCGCGATGAACGAAAGCGCGATCACCCGGGAAATTCTCGGCAACATCCCGGTTGGGCTCGTCGGCGCGTTCTATCTCTCGACGATTGCAGCGTGTGGTTGGGCGGCGATGGTGCTGATCCGGCGTGCGTCCGCCCGCCATCTTGCACGGCGCCCCGCGCAACCGCCGCCACCACTCGGAGAACGGCTGGTGTCGATCGCCCGCTATCTGGTGTTTCAGGAACCGCTGCGTCGCGATCGCTTCGCGGGCGTCGCCCACCTGCTGATCGTCTACGGCTTCTTCATCCTCATCGTCGGAACTTCGATCGTCTTCCTCGAACACCAGACGCCGCTGCACTTCTTCTACGGGTGGTTCTACCGGATCGCCTCGCTGATCATCGATCTCGGTGGGATCGCGTTGATTGTGGGTTTGCTGATGTTTCTCTGGCGGAGGCACGTCGCCCGCGAAGAGCGGATCCTGCAGGCCTGGTGGGTTTCAGCGCTCGCGTGGATGTTGCTCGCCATCGCGATCAGCGGATTTGCGCTCGAAGCGGCGCGTATCGCGGTGGAGCTGCCCGCATTCGAGCGCTGGAGCGCGGTCGGATACGCGATCGCGTCTTTGCTACACGCCGCCGATGTCAGCGCGGATACGCTCCAGGTCTGGCACCGCGCGCTCTGGGGCGGGCACGCGCTCGTTTGTGCGCTGTTCTTTGCACTCGTTCCGTGGCTGTTCTTCGGTCACATGGTGTACGGCGCCGCGAGTTGGCTGCAGCGCCGACAGCGGCCGCTCGCCGCGTTGCGCACGCCCGTGCCTGCGAAGCTGTCACCCGGAGCCGCAACGGTTCGAGCCCTCGACTGGAACGACCTGCTCCAGGCGGACGCCTGTACCACTTGTGGGCGTTGCAATTCCGCCTGTCCGGCTGCCACAGCGGGGAAGTCGCTGCGGCCGCGCGAAATCGTGCTCGGAATTCGCGAGGCGTTGACGGACGCCGGGGTTGCGGCCGACGCCGATGACCTGCCGGGTCGATTCGACGCCGACGCGCTCTGGTCCTGCACGACCTGCGGCGCGTGCAACCAGGTCTGCCCGGTCGGCATCGACGTCTACGACAAGATCGTCGAGCTTCGCAGAGCCAGCGTCGAAGCGGGGGTGATTCCCGATTCTGCGGCAGACCTGTTCGAGGCGACCGCAGCTGGGTTCAATCCGTTCGGCAAGGACAACGACCAGCGGCTCGACTGGGCGCAGGGCTCGAACCCTCCGGTCGCCGAGCCCGGCGAGGCAATCGACCTGCTCTACTGGGTCGGTTGCGCGGGGAGTTTCGATCCGGATGGGCAGTCGATATCGAGATCGATGATCGCGATCCTCGATCGTCTCGGAATTCGCTATCGGATTCTCGGCTGTCGCGAGCGCTGCACGGGTGATCCCGCTCGACGCGCGGGCGAGGAGGGGCTCTTCCAGCAGTGCGCGCGAGAAAACATCGCGACACTCGCGGGTCACTCCGTGAAGACGGTGTTGACCCATTGCCCCCACTGTTTCAATACGCTGAAGAACGAATACCCGGAGTTCGGTGCGTCGTTCAGCGTCGAGCACCACAGCCAATTTCTCGCGCGCATGATCGCCGAGGGCAGGCTTTCCGGCATGGAAGGGCTCGGGCCGGTCACCTATCACGATCCCTGTTATCTGGGCCGTGGTAATGGCGAAACCACCGCGCCGCGCGCGGTGATCGACGCGATGAGCGACGCGCGCGTCGAGATGCCGCGGAGCGGCGAGGAGTCGTTTTGTTGCGGCGCCGGGGGAGGGGGCCTCTGGCTCGACATTGCGGGAGAAGATCGCGTCGAGAACATCCGTTCGCGTGAGGCAGCGGAGACCGGCGCCAAGACCGTCGTGACCGGTTGCCCGTTCTGCAAGCCGATGCTGGAAGCCGGGAATCAGTCGTTGCCCGACGGAAAATCCACGGTCGTCAAGGACCTCGCCGAACTCGTCGCGGAGCGGATGGCGTGCCCGGATGGGGCTTCGAAATGAGGCGCGTTGCGGTCATCATCGGATCCGCCCGCTCGGAAACCCATGCCGGCACCTCGATGTTGCCGATGTCGGATCGCGGTGCAGTTGCGCTCGCGCTGGCAAGATTTGGGGCCGATGTCTGCGCCTACGCGTTCGATTCAGCTGCGGGCTGCTTTGCGCGGGCCGCCGGCGTCGAGACCGTTGCGGCAATCTCGGAGCTGAAGACGGGCAGTGTCGACGTCGCCCTGGTCGGGCGGGGCGGATGCGGCGCTGACGGTGACATACTGCCCGCACGGTTGGCCGAAGAGAGCGGTGCCGCGCTCGTCTACGATGTGATCGACGTGCACTGGGAATCCGATCGGCTCGTGGTGACGCGGGATCTGGGTCGAGGTGCCCGAGATCTCCTGAGCGTTCGCGGGCGCGCGGTTCTCATCGTCTCGGACAGCGTCGCGCGAGGTCCTTATGTCTCCCGCTTTCGCATCAACGCGGAAAAAGCAGCCAGCGGCGAATCGCCCGCGCGCGCAGAGCCGGGTGGCATTGGGTGGGAGCCCGCCACGCCTCGGGTGCGGCTTGGCGATCACGCATCGCGGGTAGCCGGGCGCGCCGTGGAACGCATGAACGCGCTGTTCGGAGTGGGTGGAGTCGCCGAAAGCGCGGCGCATCTCGTCCGGGGGAGCGCCGAGGAATGCGCTCGGCATCTACTGCGCTATCTCAGCCACCACGGATTCGTCGAACGCCGAGTCGACGGAGAGGATCAGGGCGCGTCGGGGAAAACCGCGACCACGCACTCCGCCGAGCCGAAATCGCAACGAGCTTCCGTTGGTCGTGTGTCGATCCCGCTTCGAGTGCGAAGGCGTCCCCGCTGTTTGAACGATCCGCTGCTTCCGACACGTGGCCCCTTCGAAATTGGAGTCGATCTCTGATGGCAGCGCGAATCGAGCGGTATCTTGCGGGCGAAACCTGATCAGGACGGACGACGGGTAGATCATGGCCGAATTTCAACATCTGTTTACACCCATTCAGATCGGGAACCGAAGCGTCAAGAACCGGATCTGCTGTAGCGCGCATGCGGACGCGCTCGCGGTGGACGGTATGCCGCGAGCCGCCTCACGCCGCTATTACGAAGAGAAAGCCCGCGGCGGCGTCGGATTCATGATGTGCTTTGGATCTGCGAGCGTCCATCCCACGAGTACGGCGCGCGATTGGAATGGGGTCGAGCTGTTCGACGACCGAGTGATCCCCCATCTGCAGAAGTTCAGCGACACGATGCATCGATACGATGTTCCGGTGATCGCCCAGCTCACGCACCGCGGGCGCCGTGGGCGGAGCGTCGACCTCTGGAACCGCATGTACGCCCCGAGCGATGTGCGCGAGCCCAATCACCGCGAGAACCCGCACCCGCTCGAACCAGAGATGATCGATGAGCTCGTCGAATCTTTTGCCGCCGCTGCGGGTCGGCTTCGTGCTGGCGGCTTCGACGGCTGTGAAATCATGGCGAGTGCCTGCCATCTGATCGATCAATTCTGGACGTTCAATGTGAACGATCGAACCGACGAGTACGGTGGAGACCTCGACAATCGGCTGCGCTTCGGCATGCGCGTGATCGATGCAGTCCGCGAAAGGGTTGGCTCGGAATTCATCGTCGGCATTCGCGTGACCGGCGACGACTTCACCGAGCGCGGACTCGACAACGAACAGATGTTGGAAATCTGTAAGCGGATCGACGCTACGGAAAAGCTCGACTATTTCAACGTGAATGCCGCCACCGTAGAAACCTACGTCGGAGAGGCGGCGTCGGTTCCCAACATGTCGTTCGGGCTGGGCCTCTACGCCCATCTCGCGGCGAGCATCCGCAAGGTCGTCAACGTTCCGGTCATCGCCACGGGGCGGATCGTCGATCCGGTCCAGGCCGAACGCATCATTGCGGAGGGCCAGGCGGATCTGTGCATCATGAACCGCGCGCTGATCGCGGATCCGCATCTTCCGAACAAGGCCATGGCGCATCGGCTCGACGACATCCGGCAGTGCATGGGATACAACGAGGGCTGCATCGATCGGATCTACACCGGCCGCGGCGTGACCTGTGTGCAGAATCCGGTGATCGGCCGCGAAGACCGCTGGGCGGAACTCGGGCGCTGCGACGTTCGCAAGAAGGTCGTGGTGGTCGGTGGCGGTCCGGCGGGTCTCGAGGCCGCGCGCGTCGCCGCGGGCCGCGGCCACGACGTGGTGCTCTTCGAGCGCGAGGCCGAACTCGGCGGCCAGACGCTGATCGCCAAGTTGGCGCCGTCGCGACAGGATTTCGACGGCGCAACCCGCTGGTCGAGTCGGCAATGCCGAAAGCTCGGCGTCGATCTGCGCTTGCAGGTCGAAGCGGATGCCGCCCTGGTTCTGGCCGAGCAGCCCGACGCCGTGATCCTCGCAACGGGTGCTCGCGCGCGGCGCCCCGCGTTGGAAGGCATGGACTCCGCGCGCGTGGTGTCGGGTTGGGACGTGCTGCTCGGCGAGCGGGATCTCGGCGATGTCGTGATCGTGATCGACGAAGAGTACGGCCATCAGGCGCCGACCATCGCCGAATTCTTGCTCGATCGCGGCAAGCAGGTCGACCTCGTGACGAGTCAGGAGACGATTGGGACCTTCCTGGGCGCGACGACCCGGCCCCCGCTGCTCACCCGGCTGTTCGGCAAGGGTGGACAGCTCTTTGCCCATCTGGAGGCGGCCGCGATTCGAGACGGCAAGCTCGTCGCGAACAACATCTGGACCGGGGCCGCACACGAGATGGGGCCGTACGACGCGTTCGTCTACGTGTACGGCGGTGTTCGCTACGATCCGCTGAGCGAAATCCTGAAACAGCAGGGCCTCGCGGTCGAAGTGATTGGCGACGCATTCTCACCGCGCTCGCTGCAACACGCGATCCTGGAAGGCCACACCTACGGCAGAAAGGTTTGATGAATGACGTTGAACACAAACGCGCAGGCGACCGGGTGGAACCGATGAATCAAAGGGCAGCATTTTTGTGTCTCGGAACGATGGGCTATCCGATGGCCGGGCACCTCGCGCGCGCCGGTTGCGCGATGACGGTCTACAATCGCACGGCGGCCCGCGCGGACGCCTGGGTTGCAGAATACGGCGGCGCTTCGGCGAAGACGCCCGCGGAAGCCGTCGCGGACGTCGAATTCGCATTCCTCTGCAGCGGCAACGACGACGATGTTCGCAGCGTGGTCGGCGGTGATGCGGGGGTCTGGGCCGGCTTGCCGGCCGGCGCCATTCTCGTCGACCACACCACCGGCTCGGCCGAACTCGCCCGCGAATTGGAGGCGGAGGCGCAGCGCCGGGGTTGCGGATTTCTGGACGCACCGGTTTCCGGCGGCCAGAGCGGTGCCGAAAACGGTGCCCTGACGATCATGCTGGGCGGCGCCCAGGACGCCTACGAACGCGCCAAGCCGCTGCTCGATTGCTATGCGAAGAAACACCTGCTGATGGGCGGCGCGGGCAGCGGCCAGCTGACCAAGATGGTCAACCAGATCTGCATCGCGGGCCTGGTCCAGGGGCTCTCTGAAGGGCTTCACTTTGCGCAGAAGTCGGGCCTCGACGCCCACCGCGTCGTCGAGGTGATCTCGCAGGGGGCCGCGCAGTCGTGGCAGATGGACAACCGCTTCGAGACGATGCTGGCCGGCAAATTCGACTTCGGCTTCGCGGTCGACTGGATGCGCAAGGATCTGGGGATTGCGCTCGCCGAGGCCGAGCGGATCGGCGCGAAGCTCGAGGTCACCGCGCTGGTCGATCGCTTCTACGCCGAGGTGCAAGCGGCGGGCGGCAGCCGCAGCGATACATCGAGCTTGATTACACGGCTTAAATGACGAAGCTCGAGATCCAGGCCGCCGGCGGCGACACGGGAACTCCGCTCAATCTACAGAAACGCCTCGACTGGATCTCGGCGGTCGCGGGACCGCTGCGCGGCAAGCGCGCAATCGACTGCGGGTGCGGCGCGGGCGAGTACGTCCGCGCGCTGACGCAGCTCGGCGCAGACGCCTGGGGAATCGAATACAGCACCGAGAAGATCGACGAGGCCAAGCGCCTGGGCGGACTGTCCGAAGGGCGAGTCGCCGTCGGGGACATCGAGGCGATCGATTTTCCCGACGCTCACTTCGACATCGCGCTGGTCAACGAGGTCCTCGAACACGTGCCCCGCGACGACGCGGGAATCCGGGAAGTTCATCGGGTCCTCAAACCCGGCGGCGTCGCGGTGATCTTCTCGCCCAATCGACTCTATCCGTTCGAGACCCACGGCGTTTCGCTGCGCTCGGGCGCGAAGGTCCCCCACTACACACCGTTCGTCCCCTACGTGCCCGTGCGCCTGGGCCTCTTCGAATACTGGGCGCGCAACTACTGGCCCTGGGAGTTGCGCGCGTTGGTCCGCGAGGGTGGGTTCTCGATCGAGCGTTGGGGCTACGTCTGGCAGACCTTCGAAAACATTTCCGGCCACCAACCGCGCTGGATCGCCGCTCTCCGCCCATTGCTGCGAGCGATCGCCCGCGCGCTCGAGGCGACTCCAGGCCTGCGCGCGCTCGGCGTTTCGCAGCTGATCGTCGCCCGCAAACCGCACTAGACGTCGTATTCCGCTCGTGCGCGATGGCGCTCAGCGCCCTCGCATCCGGGCGCCCAACCCGAGCAGCGAAGCCCCCGCGACCAGCATCATCCACGTCTGCGGCTCCGGTACGAACTTGATGCGTAGTATTGCGATCCCGGCGGTTTCGAAGTGGATCGCGGGCTGGAGCCAGCGCGTGAGCACCGGCGATACGAGCTGAATCGTCCCCAGACCGCTGGGAGTGGTCGTGTTGCGGTTGTCGTAACCGTGCGCGTAGTGGATCGTTTTGTGTGGGCCACGCCCTGTGGCTGTGACTGTGACACTGCCGGTTGTCCACGGGAAACGATAGCCGAGCACGTCGACTGAGAAAAAAAGACGATGGCTCACAGTGTGGTAGTAGTAGCCCTGGTAGGTCGCGAGGTAGCCCCGCGTGACGATGCCTTCGTACATGTAGGCAGCCGCTCCGACCGCGTCATAGCGCCAGTTCAATTCGCCGATCGAGCAACCTCCGTTGCGGTAGTAACAGACTTTTGTCCTCAAGGCGCCTAACATCTTCATGGTTCCGCCGAATCTGGCGGGGCCTTGCTTCACGCTGATGCTCGCGACGGATCGAGTGCCGGCTTTATAGAGGAGGTTGAAGCTCCCCGGGCCTTTGCCCGGGCCGAATACTCCCGCGTCGTTGCGCAACGTCGCGTAGGTGTAGCTGTATATATACGGATAGATGGCCGAAAATTCGCCTACGGCGCCCGATCTGGCGGATCCCTGAGTCAGCCTGTTCCCCCAAGGCGCATCATTGAAGTCGCCTCGTCCGATCCGGACGCCAGCGGCGTGGTTATTCGGGGCGGGGGCGAAATTGAACCCACCTTTCTGGGTACCCGTCGTGATCGCGGTCCAGGTGCCGGTAACAGGGTTGCCCGCCTGGACCAGGCCCTTGCCGCCGGGTGTCGCTCCCGTGCTGGTTGCGGTGCAGAAGCTGGTGTTGGGTTCGCCTCCGGAGGTGAAGAAGGCTGGATTTCGATAGAGCGGTGGAATTTTGCTTCCGTTCATGCCGGTTGAGATATACGTACCGCCTTTGGCCGGGCGCGCGGTCGTTCCATAGCCCTGCCAATTGGTCCAGGGTGCGCAGAAGGGCGTGAAGGGAGGCGAATAGCCGCCCAGTGGGTGGAATCTTCCTGAGCCGTCCGTCGGCGTCGAATCGAACGGACAGCGCGGTACATTCGGGTCGCACAGGACCCCTTGTGGCATGCCGCGCGCAGAGTAGAACTCCGACGCACCGGTTCCGCCCGTGCGCTCGTTACCCAGCGCCTTGATGGTCCAGGAGGCTTCGAAGAGCTGACTCCCCGCTTGGGCGGTCGTAGCCGCGCTAGTTCCGACTCCAATCAGGCCAACCAGTAACAGCCTCTGGATCGATGGCATCTCGGTGTCCTCCTGCGATCAGCGCCCTCTCATTCGAGTACCGAGCCCGAGCAGCAAAGCTCCCGCGATCAGCATTGCCCACGCCTGTGGCTCCGGCACGAACTTGATGCGTAAAATGGCGATGCCGCCGGTTTCGAAGTTCACCGCGGGCGAGAGCCAGCGCGTGAGTACCGGCGACACCATCTGGATTGCTCCCTTGCCGCTCGTCGGTGTGCGGTTGTCGTAACCCTTCGCGTAGTGGACTGTCTTGTGTGGGCCGCGCCCGACGGCAGTGACGGTGACGCTTCCGGTCGTCCAGGGGAAACGTGAGCCGGACAATGAGTATGTGCTCAATCCCATTGACCACGTCTGGTAGTAATACCATTTGAAAGTCGCGATGTATCCCTG
>JAHEEJ010000107.1 GCA_024640705.1 Deltaproteobacteria bacterium | reverse complement strand
GATTCGGCGTGATCCGTTCGGTCGGTTTCTTCACTTAGTGCCGGACGCCTCGCTCGAGATCTCCGCAACGGAACATCGCGAGGCCCTGGCTTGCCGATTTTTCCGAGGTACTTTTCGACCTTGCGTTGGGATTTCGCGCAACCCTTTGCAGAGCAATTCCCCCAAGCGGTGCGGAGCACGCCTCGATCGAAAGGAACCACGTAATGATAGTGGGTCAGGTAAAGCCCGCTGAGCTGCTGGGCGCGCAACAGAGACCGGCGACCTTGTAGACTCAACAAGGGCTGATCACCAAAGAGCCTCTCCAGAGACGCCAGATTCGCATCGGCAAGCAGACTTCCAAACGATGGGTCGCTTAGAAGCTCATCGATCAGCGCACTCAAAGCCTTTGATTCGGGATCGCTATGCCGCCAGGCCGCCAGCAAGGTCACGCATTCGGCGGCAAGTTGAACTTTGTACGCCTCTCTTATCGCGATTTCAAAAATTTCCCCGGGCAGCGATTCATTCTGTCCACCGGCGTAACGCCGAAGCAGGGAGTTTCGATATCCGATGGCCGCACTCTCGGGGTCCACAAACTTCTGAAGCTCCACATCGTTTCCCACGATGAAGGCGCGCGCCGCCATATCGCTCAAACGGGGGTGACGAAGGGTGTGGAGCGGACCATCGTGATCGAAAGCGTGAAGTGTTCCAAGTGGAAGCAGCTCGCGACTCAGCAAGGCCGGGAAGCTGTCGATTCCAGCCCGTCTCAGCCCGGCTTTGAATTCCGGCCGCTCATAACGCTGCTCGAGTGCCTCGAGATCGAGCGCGCGCTCCGGTGAGTCGAATCCCATCAGGAGAAGGTCTTTCGGCTGTGTGACCCAGACCGACACGTAAGGAAAGACCTTCGTGTAATTGCGCAACACGAGTTCGATCGTCTCCTGATTGAGCGCGTATAGATGCATCCATTGTGCGTAGACACCACCGCGCGCCAGATGCGCCCGAGCAGCCTCGAGGAATTCAATGCTGTAGAGCATCTCGACGCCCGAAACCCACGGGTTGCTGGGTTCGGACACGATGACATCGTAGGTTCCCTCGGTTCGCATCAGTGTCCGATAGGCATCGCCGCGGCGGATCGCCACTTTCGGGTTCTTCGACGCGGCGCGATTGCCTTCATCGAACAGTGGTGCTGCTTCGATCACGGCCTGAGAGATCTCGGCGACCTCGACCTCCTGCACCCAATCGAGAGAGGCGAGTTCGCCGGTACTCACACCGGTACCGAAACCAATCACGAAGCACCGTTCGACCTTCTCGGCCATCAATGCCGGAATCAGGGCGAGCAGTGACGTGGTCGGATAATCGGCGATCAGATTCCCGTCGGACTTGCCATTGAGGTAGATCGACAGATTCAATCGACCGTTTTTCCGATCCCCCGAACGAACCGTAACCGTGGACGTGGGCCCGTCGTCGTAAAAGACGACGGGGCTCTTCGGCTTGTTTCCAAAAAAGACTTCGGGCCCGGCAAAGGTATTGGCCTTGGGTTCTCGCACGCGAAACAATCCCGCACTCAGCCGTTCTGGCGCCCAGGCGGGGAGAGCGTAAAGGCCGACCCATGCGGGAAGCAGAACAAGCGCGATGATCCTTCGATTCGAGATGCGAAACAGCACTCCGGTCAGGAGCACCGCCTCCAATACCAATGCGGCCAAGGCCAGTCGGTAGATCTGATGAAGGTCGAGCCAGAAGAGCAGCACGTATCCGCCGAGCAACGCGCCGAGCAGCGAGCCCACCGTATTCCAACTGTAGAGGCGTCCCGCGACGGAACCGAGATTCCCCACTTCACCGCGGAGGTGGTGGAACAAGAGGGGGAGCAGCGCACCCGAAAGGCCAATCGGAATCGCGAGTACGAGAAAAATGCCCGCAAACGACGCGATGTAGAGGGGATAGAAGGTCTGATCCAGATCGCGAAAGACCGCGCGGATGGTATGCGCCCAATAGGGAGCATTTTGCATCTGCTGATAGAGACCCAGGAGCAAGACCACGAGCACCCACTGGGTGATCGCTATCGCGCTGCGCGAAATGTTGCGAAACAGGGAGACCGCGAAACTGCCCAAAGCGATACAGAGCACGAAGACTGCAACGACCATCGCGAAGGTAAAATGGGACGAACCGAATGCCAGGCCACCAATTCGGTTGAGCGTCGTTTGAAGTGCCATCATCGCAAAGCCAGCCAACAACGCGATTGCTGCATATGCGCTGAAACCCTGGATCGAGCCTGTCGTCACGGGTGGTCCATGCTCGAGATCCGGAGCGACGCGCTCGCCGAATCGATCGAGCAAGATGAAGATGAGGCCCGCAATTCCATTCAGCGAACCCATCGCAAAGAGAACACCCTCCAGGCCGAGGCGCGGTATCAAGATGAACGCACCGGCCAGTGCTCCAAGGAAAGCACCCGCCGTATTGCAGCCGTAGATCACCGCGTGGATGCGGGTCGCGCGATCCAGGCTCCCCGCGAGCGCCAGTGTGAGGATCGGGATCGTCCCACCCATCAAGACGGCTGGAGGTCCGATCAGCAGCGCCGATAGCAGCACGTCGAATCCGAACGCGAAGCCCTCTGCGCCGGTCGGAACCAGCAGCGATATCTTTTGCGCAACGTCGAACAACACAGGGAAGAGCAGCGCATAGACGCCGATGCCGCCCTCGATCAGACCGTAGAAGAGCAGCAACCGGGGCGATTTCCGGCGTTGCCGCGAACGCTCGACGAGCCAGCGGGTCGCCCTGCCAAAGAGCGAGTAGCCAACCGAGAGGCCGCCGAGGAAGATGGCGAGAATCGCGGCCGTCGCTTCACCCTGTGAGCCGAGCAGCGTCGCCAGATATTTCTGCCACGCCACCTCGTACACCAGGCCGCTGAAACCCGTGAGGATCGTCAGGAGAATCGCGGTGAGCCGGGTCAAATCAGGTCTCCGTTTTCAGGCGCAGCGCGAGCTTAGCTGCCGGAGCGCGGAGGCGATTCCCTCGGGGCAACCTCGAGAGGCCTGGCCGGACCGCCTGGCGGCTCGAGGGGCGGCCCTCCGGATGGCGTGCGGGGCCAGCCGATCGATGAAACCCGTCCCGAGCACGCGTTGAATTTCGTCCAGCGGCCCAGATTGCCTTAGGGGTTCAGAAAGCGCCCCGCCCAGCGCACAAAAAGCGGCCCGAACCCGAATTCGGGTCCGGGCCAGCCAGTCGCTCTGATCACGACCGGGCGCGGTCGGATTCTAGTCGATCTGGATGCCTTCGCGAACGAGGTCGTCTGCGGTGGCTTCGATACTCGATCCGAGAATTTCCACGAGTTCGTCGATCTCGTCACGCGTCAGCGTCAACGGCGGCGAAATCACGTTCAGGTGGCCAATCGGACGCACGATGAGCCCGCGTTTTTCGCAGTGGTCCGAAATCCGCTTGCCGATTCCGACAGCCTCCGGCAGAAGCTCCTTGGTCTGCTTGTTCGCAACGTTTTCGACACAGAGCATGAAGTGACTTCCGCGCACGTCTCCAACAAGTGGCAGCGTATCGAGTTGCGCAAGGCGCTTCTCGAAATACGGGCCCACCTCCTGCACGTGTTCGCAGATTCGGTCACGCTCGATGATCTCGATGTTCTTGAGCGCAACCGCGCAGCAGATGGGATGTCCCGAGTAGGTGAAACCGTGATTGTAATTATCCGCCCCGGGTTTCGGTTCGCTGATCACTTCGAAGATTTCATCACTGAAGATCGAAGCACCCAGCGGGATATACCCAGAGGTGAGTCCCTTTGCGCATGTGATCACATCGGGAGTCACATCGAACAGGGGCTCGGAAGCGAGCATCTGGCCCAGGCGCCCGAATCCGGTCACGACTTCGTCGGACACGTAGAGCACGTCGTAGCGGCGACAGACTTCCTGGGTGCGGCGGTGATAGCCGGGCGGCGGGACGATTACGCCGCCGGCTCCCAGGATGGGCTCAGCGAAGAAAGCTGCGACGTTATCGGGCCCGAGCTCGACGATCTTCGCCTCGAACTCATCGATGAGCTGATCGCAATACTGCTCGATCGTCATGCCCGGCGTGCGTCGATAGGGGTTGGGGCACGAGACGTAATGAACGAGGTCCGCCGGAAGATCGAAGCCTTCGTGATCGTCTTCTTTCCCCGTGAGAGCCATCGAGAGGTAGGAGCTGCCGTGATAGGCGTCCTTGCGAGAGATGAACTTCTTCTTCGTGTACTTCCCGAGTCGATTGAAATAGAAGTGAATGGTTCGCGCGATCGTATCATTGGCCGCAGAACCCCCGGTATCGAAGAACACCCGATTCAGGCGGGTCGGAGCCAACTCGGCGAGCTTCGCCGCCAGCTCTGCGGCGGGCGGGTTCGTCGTATCGACGAAGGTATTGAAATACGCCAGCTGCTTGGCCTGCTCGGCCATCGTCTCGGCGAGCTCGGTGTTCCCGTGGCCGATGTTCACGCACCACATGCCGGCAATGCCGTCCAGATAGCGATTGCCCTCGGCGTCGAAAACGTAGGCACCCTTGCCCTCGGAGATGATCAGGGCCCCATCCTTCGCGAAGCTCGGGAAGTGCACAAATGGGTGAATTAAATGGTCGCGATCCTTACGCCAGAGCGATTTCGCGTCGTCGCAATCGAATTTTGGTCCTTGGGCCGGCATGTTTTCCTCTTTTCCCCGGGCCTTTGGCTAGGGGAGTTGCGCACCTCTCAGCTCGTGAGTGGGTGCCATTCGCAGCAGTCGTGGAGCCTCGCGGCGCCTGCTCGTCGCAGAGCACGCAGAGAGGCCATTTCAGACGGAATCTGGTCTTGGGGATGTGGAGTCGTCAGCCGAGCCCGCGCTGGTGTCGTACGTCCTCTGCCTCAGCGATGGCAGAGCGGGTACGTGGGCGGCTGTGGCGTCTCATCATGCGGGCGGGCATGCCCGGCCTCCGAGATCGCAGCAGATTGCTGCGCTTGGTCCCGAAGACTAACTCGGCTGGGCTCGGCGGGCAACTTGAGCCCAAAACAGGGGAGGCCGCCGAGATCGGGCTCAGCGGCGAGCGGTGGCCTTCTCGCGAATCTCCATGAACTTCTCGAGTTGCTCATCCGTGAGCAGCGAGCGCATCTCGATAATCGTTCTCATCTTGAGGTCGCGTGATTTTGCAGCGGATTCTCCAACCTTGTTGGACGCGGCCATCAACTCCTTCTGGTTCGGTCTGTTCTGCGAGAGAACTTTGTTCAACGCTTCGACGGCGGCCACGTTCTCCTCGCGATGCTTGGCTTCTTCGGCTTTGCCCGCTTCGATCGCGGCGTCGATTTTGGCGACCGTCTCTTCGCTCAGACCGATTTCCTGCGCCCTCTTCTTCATCAAGCGACCCTCGGCCAGACCGCCTGGGGTACTGGCTCGCCCGCCGCGCTGCTGCGCGAGGGCCGGACCGGCGAGCAGCGCGATGCCCATCAGAGCGCAAAAGAGTGTTAGATGGCGTGAACGGTGCAGTCGCATGCGGTGCCTCCCATGGTTCGTGACGAATGAGTGAGTCAAATCCGCCGGTCTAGATTCTCATGCGCTTTCCCGCGGGATCCAGGAAAGGCATGTCCAGGATGGTAGCAGCGGTTTTGGTGCCATCGATTTCCAGGGTGACCTTGGTGCCCGCTTCGAAGTGCGGCGCATTCACGTACGCGTAGCCGAGATTCCGATCGAGGTTTGGCGAGCGAAACCCAGCCACGACGTGGCCAACGCGACCCGATCCGATCTTGAGCGGTTGATTGCCGGGGGGCAATGCTCCGCCTTCCACTTCCAGGCCCATCAGCTTCTTGGCTGGACCGCGCTCCTTGATCTTCAGCAGCGCTTCGCGCCCGAGGAAATCACCGCAGTCGTAGCGAATGAAATCGGAAACTCGACACTCGTAGGGGTTGTGCTCATCCGTCGCGTCGAAGCCGTAGAAGATGAATCCCTTCTCCCAGCGCAAGGCGTCGAGCGTGTCCATCCCATAGGGAAGGATTCCGTGCGGCTTGCCGGCGGCCATGATCATGTCCCACGCCGCGTGGGCGTCTTCGGCATTCACGTAGCACTCGTAACCCAACTCGCCCGAGAATCCCAGCCGGGCGATCATGCACTGAATGTCACCGAACTTGCCGAACGCAAAACGGAAGAACTTCAGCTTCGAGAGATCGATCTTCGTGATGCCGCTGAGCACCTCGCGCGACTTCGGTCCCTGGACACCGATCATCGCGTAGTAGGAGCTGATGTCCGTCACGTAGGCGTTCAGCTTCTTTTTGTCGATGTGCTTCTGGATCCAGACGAGCGTTCTCGCTCGGAACATCGACGAGGTAATGATGCGCAGGTGCTCGGCGCTGAAGCGCATGACGATGACGTCATCGACGATCAGGCCTTCCGCGTCGCACATGACCGAATAGAGGGACTGGCCGTCCGACAACGCGGCGGCATTGTTGACGATCAGGTATTGGGTCAACGCGAGCGCATCCGTGCCCTTGACGTCCAGCCGACCCATCAACGAAACATCGTTCATGCCGACTCGCTCGCGAACGTTCTTGGCCTCTTCCTCCACGCTCGAGTAGTAGGCGGGCATCTCGTACCCCATGCCCGTCGTGTACATCGTTGCACCGAGATCGATGTGCTTCTGATAGAGCGGCGTGAGCTTCATCTCGCTTCTCCTTCTTTCCGGCTTCTGCCAGCCGGCCGATTCACCCGTGTGAATCGCGCTATTTCGGGGACTTCGCGTTGTTGCGATGTTTCGGCGCCCTGCACGCAGGGCGCCGAGGCATCACCAACCCTTGATGATCTCGCGGGCCGCGTTGTGACCACCCATTCCCATCACGCCGCCACCCGGGTGTGTCGCTGAGCCACACTGCCAGAGATTGCGGATCGGCGTACGATAATCCTGGTAGCCGGGCGCGGGGCGCATGAAGATGAGCTGATCCAAAGTCAGTTCACCGTGGAAGATGTGCCCCTTCGGCAGGGCGAAGATCCGCTCGAGATCGGGCGGCATCAGGATCTGGCGATCGATCACCGAATCCGTGAATCCCGGTGCGAATTCGTCGAAGACGCTGAGCACCTGGTCCGCGTACTTCTCGCGCTCCTGGTCCCAGGTCGAATCCTTGAGCTCGTACGGAGCGTGCCCGCCAAACACGTTGACGATGTGCTTGCCGGGAGGTGCGAGGTCCGGATCAACCATCGTGGGGACGCACGGCGTGAAGAACGGCCGCGTGGACGGGCGCCCGTACTTGGCCTCGTCGTAGGCCTTCTCGAGGTATTCCATCGTCGGCCCGATGTGCACGTAGTTCGGGTAGTCGACGTCGGTCTCGCCGGGCTTGAAGGCCCTGTAGGACGGCGGCCGATCGACGGCCATGTTGATCTTGAACGCCGTGCTGAAGGTTCGCATGTTGCGAATCGACTCGACGAAGTCCGCCGGGAGCTGCTTGGTGTCGCACAGTTTGAGGAACGAGGTCTGCGCGTCCGCACCCGTGATGACCATGTCCGCGAAGATCTCTTCGCCGGATTGGAGCGCAACACCCGTCGCCCGACCGTTCTCGGTGAGGATCTGGGCGACTTCCGCGTCGGTGCGGATTTCGCAGCCGTGGGCTTTCGCGCTGCCCGCGATCGAATCCGGAACCGCGCCCATTCCACCCTTCATGAACCCCCAACCACCCGCACCACCGAGATCGCCCATCAGGTGGTGCAGCAGCACGTAGGCGGTGCCCGGCGAGCGGGGCCCGAGGAAGGTGCCGATCGAGCCGTAGTAGGCCTTGACGGCTTTGATCTGGTCGCACTCGAAGTACATGTCGAGGAATTCAGAGACGCTCATCAGCATCAAATCGGTGATCCGGAAGAGCTTGGTGCCCAGTTTCCGAACCGCATTGGCGTGCTGGAGCATCGACTTGAGGTCGCGCAGCTTGCGCGAGGTCGGATTCGGGGGCGTCATGAAAAGCATCTGGCGAACGAATTTCGCCGCATCCTCGAGAAAGGCCTCGAAGACGGGATACATCTCGGCGTCCTTCTTCGAGAACTTGGCAATCTCTTTTTGGGTCTTGCTGTGGTCACCAAACATCGCGATCGAGCTGCCGTCCTCGAACGGCGTGAAGAGGCAATCCATCGGGATCATCTTCCAGCCGTATTTCGGAAGCTCCAGATCCGCGATCACCTTCTTCTGCATCATGCTCATCACGTAGGAGGCGGTGGAGACCTGATAACCGGGGAAGACCTCCTCGGTCGCCGTCGCGCCGCCAATCTTGCTGCGGCGCTCGAGCACCAGCACCTTCCGGCCAGCTCTGGCGAGATAGGCGGCACAAATCAGTCCGTTGTGACCAGCCCCAATAACGACAGCGTTGTATTTGGTTGCCATTGGAAACCTCCCGGGATCAGTTTTTGAGGACGCCGCAGCAACGACGCCTGTGGGGGGCCTGAGGCCGGACCGGAGGCATATCATCGCTTCGCCCCGCGACCACAAGCAGAAAGTGTCTACCCGCTACCATCTTCGAGTTTCTCACGTCCGAATTCAAACTGCATCTCAGTTCAGGGGCATGCTCTTCAACGGCCCCATCCTGAATCGTGCTTTGGCGACGACTCGCGCTTTTCACCGTTCGCGATGGCCCTGTCGCGCGGCGCGTCCTGCTGTCGATTGGATGCCCTGGTTACCCTGTATTCACGGTTGATTGGCCGCTGCGAGGATAGACATTTGGGGTGCTCGCCGCCAAGGCGAATGCCCCCGTTCGGCCCGTCGAGAAGCGTCGATTTTGGACACGCAGATACACGGGCGAACCTCGCCCACGGCATCCAAAATGTTGGCTGCCCGGGCTGCGCCAGCTCTAGTCTTCGGCGATCTCCGAGAGAAAAACGGCCGGCCTGCTCCGCAACGCTCCGGCTGGGGACCAGGTGACATCTGTCGACGAGCGAATTTTCGATCGCTCGCTTCACACCCCCAACCCATTGAACCTCAATGGATTCAACCTGTTCCGATCCAGTCAGCGCGCAGCGCAGCATCGCTGGGTGCCGCCCCATGAACCTATCGCCGGTGACCAGGCGTCCGGCGAGAGTCCGTTGGCGACAATCAGCCCCTTCTTTTCGAAATTGAACGCCTATCCAATGGTTCTCCGTCTCGATTCGATTGCGCCAGATGTGGAGTTTTTGCCCCTTACGACCCCGGTCTCCCATGACGATGATGTCGACCCGGCCATCGAAATCCAGACCCCCGCTCGCTGTAGCGCGGCTGTCGAATTCGTCTGCCAGTCTCAGCCAGAAACGCGACGTTCACGAATCCTTCGTCGCTTCGATGGCTGGCGTTTCAAAGGGCCGGTACGAACCGTCCCGGATGGGTTCCGTCGGCGAGTTTCTGGTGTATCGCGCTGCGTGGTAAATCGTGCCGCTCCTCGTTGTCCAATCGCCGTGCGCGCCGCGAGAGCGCGTACCCGAAGTCCGTCGAGCGCGTGTCTTCGAAGGTTCGCCGCAACAGATCCGTGGCCCGCTCCTGCTCTTCGATGGCGTCGTAGAAATCGACAACCGTGAGCACGACGAGTGGATCGATTGGATACGCGTCGAGGCAGTCCGCGAACATGACCTCGGCGTTCTTCGGGTCTCCGTTGTCGAAAGCGAAAGCAGCATTGGTGAGACACAGCCTCGCCTGGGTTGTCTCGAGTACCTGCTCTTCGCCGGATTCCACCAACTGATTGCTGGCATCCAGCGCGGCTTCGGCTTCGTCGATTCGATTGAACTCGAGCAGCACGAGAACGCGAGGCACGAGAATCGCGAGATTGCCGGGGTCGAGTTCGAGGGCTCGCTCGACATCGGTCAACGCATCTGCATAGTGACCAGCTTTGAAATTTGCATGTGCACGAAGCGCCAGGGCATCGACGTTGTCCGGTTCGGCCGCGAGCGCAAAATTGACTGCATCGACCGCATCTTGCGGCGTTCGGGAGCCAATCGTGGCCCACGCGAGCATCATGCCGGCATCGAATGCGTAATCCGGGAAATTCACAACCCTTCGCAGCGGCCAGATCGCGAGGGATGGCTCGCCGATTTGCATCAGGGTTTTCGCAAACAGGTAGTTCACTTCTGGATCGGTTGGGTCTTCGTCCATGAGCGCCCGCAAGTCCTCGAGAGATTCCTCGAATCGGTTTCGAGCGTGGAGTCCGCGGATTTCGTCCAGGCTGTCGCCGGACCCTTGGGGGCAAGCCGTTCCGACAACCAGGACCCCGCAGAGCAGGCTCAGGGCGAACGTCCGACGCGTATATTCGACTCCAGACTTCATCGGTGCCCCACCCTCGGCCCCACCGGGTCAACCCCAGCAACCGGACCGCAATCTGCTGCACAGCTGCGGACGCAAGCTGAAAACAGCGGCTCATCAGAAAATAGTCTGGGCTGGTGGCTCGTCAACGTGGTTTTGAGTTACCTAGTGGGCCCGGCAGCGAGAGCAACCCCGCTACAACGCGAGACCGGTCAACGACGAGCAC
>JAHEEJ010000430.1 GCA_024640705.1 Deltaproteobacteria bacterium | reverse complement strand
GGTGATTTCCCAAGATGGGGAGGCTTTCGACTGCACTGGCCATGAGAGTCTCCTATTCGACGATGATGCGGCCGGTCATCGTGTGATGTCCGATTCCGCAGAATTCGTTGCAGATGATCGGGAAGACGCCCGTGCTGGTCGGTGTGATGGTCAGCACGTGGTCGTAGCCCGGTAGCACCTGAAAGTTCATGTTCAGCGGCTGAAGCGAAAAGCCGTGCTGGAGATCCATCGACGAGATATGCAGCCGGTAGGTCTGCCCCTTCTTCAGCTTGAGGACCGGATAGAAGCTCCACATCCGCGCGAGCAGGTAGCCATCGCCACCCGGCGGGATCTCGACGATCGGGATGCCGGCTTCCTCGCCAACCTTGTGCGCTTCGGCGAACTGCCGGACACGGGCGCCAAAGTCGACGGCCGAAACCCGGTAGGACTCGCCGGAAGAGTTCTGTTTGCCGTAGAAGTGCCAGTACGGCATCGCGAGCGACATCACGATGCACCAGGTGAGCGCGAGACCGATCCAGATGCGTTCGGGTCCTTTCGGCGCCTGGAGCCATCCTTCGGGCGGACTGTAGATACTCATGGTTCCTCCACGCGGCTCAGGGAAGTGTTGCTGCCGGAAGCAGCCACAATTCGATCCAACCCCATGCCGTGTAGGACAGGGTGGGAACCAGGATTCCAAGGGTCAGCAGCAGCCACGGATTGTCCATCAGCTTCTGCAGCGGTTTCTTTTCGTCAGGCTCTTTCGAGCTCATCCGTACCTCCTTCAGGCTTCGGTGATCGGTTTGAGTGTTCGAATCTGCCTCTCGGATCCCTGCCGCCAGATGGTGGCAACGACCCCGAGGAAGAGCAGTCCGCCGACGACCGCGATCAGTCCGCCGACGCCCATCACGCCGAGTCCGATGCTTTCGCCGAGTCCGCGGCCGGCCTGCTCGGCGCCGTAGGCCTTCCGGGACATCCCGTAAATTCCCGCGAGCGCGAAGCCGCTCGCGAAGATCATCTGCCCGACGCCGTAGAGGGCGGGCTGCCAGGCTGCCGCGCGCCGCAGCCGGCGCGTCGAGATCGAAAATCCAAACGCGCGCAACATCAGATAGGTGACGGTCATGAAAGCCGCGGTGATGCCGCCGATCGAAGCGTGGTAGTGGGCGGGGATCATCGTGTTGGAGCCGCGGATGCCCGCGCCCAGCCCGAAACCGAGCAACGTCAACAGCGCGCTGGCGAGGAAGCCGGAAATTCGCGGATCCGAGAGCGATCCGAAGCCGATGCGCCCGGCGCGCAGCTCCACGAGCAGCAACCGAAAGCACGCAAGCATGAACAGGCCGAGCACGGGAAAGATCGCCCAGCGCATCAGGAAGGTGAAGCCGTCGCGGTAGCCCGGGCTCCAGGTGCCGAGCATCGCGAGGATTGGAGATGCGAGCCACGGCACCACCATCGCACCGAAGAGAATCGCGGCTGCCTTTTCGCCGATCGGAGAGCGGCCCAACGCGGATTCGAGCAGGATCAGCCAGACCGAGATCATCGCGATGCTGCAGCCGAGTTGCAGCACGTGTCCGCCGCCCCAGAAGAGCAGCTCGTAGTAGGCGTCGACGGGAAGGTCTGGCGTGATGCGCAGGGAGGTGATCGCAAAGGTGAGTGCGGCGAGCACCAGCACGACCGCTGTACCCCGCAGGCCCATCTGTGCGGCCGCCGGGATCTGGAACGATCCGTCGCGCGCAGTGCGCGCGGTGAGAAGCCGGCGGCTGATGAAGCTCGTCAAAACACCCGCCGCGAAGAGGATCTGTCCGACGCCGAACAGCCAGTGATCGATCATCGGAATGTAGTTGGAGAGAACGGGTTGGCTTCCGGGCATGCCCGCTGCGAGCAACATCATCGCGACGCCGAACGCGCTGATGTGTACGGCGTGCCGTGCGAGCGGGCTCGGTGCCGACCGGCCGGGTAGAAAGAACAGCAACGCGGCCACGAACGAGTAGAACCACGCGACGAGAGCCAGGTTGACGTGCACGACGAGGCCGCGTTTGAAGAAGAGCGGATCGGTGACCAGGCGATCGAAGGGCGGCATCCGCCCAATCACGACGACGAGTGAAAACAGCCCAGCGAGGGTGAGCACCCCGAGTGCGAGGCCCAACCAGTGACCCGCGGACTGCAACTCCAACCGAGTTTGCGATTCGTGCGACTGCCGGTTGGGCGGCGCGGACTCCCTTGCAGCGTTCATCTCGATCCTCGAGGCGATCTGGTTTGCTGAGCCGCAGATCTTCGGTCCGTGGTATCGGATACAGATAAACGGATCTAAAGATCTGTTTATCTGTTTAGAAAAATCTGGCTGGGCAGTCAAGGCCTGAACGCCCTGAACAGGGGTAGAGAATGGGATGAGCGATCAATGGTAGGGAGCCCGCAGAATCCAGCGCAATCGCACCTGGAAAACGCGGCCGATCGGCGCTCGATTTCAATCGACTTTGACGTCTATTGATGACTTTGGCGCCCATTAGTGGTAGGGATTAGGAACCGGCACCGCGCCGGCCGAGGAGCGACATGTTCATCTCCCAGACCGCCGAATACGCGATTCGCGCCATGTCGGCGCTCGCCATCCTCCCCGAGGGGAAGAAGATTCGCGCCGCCGATCTCGGGCAGGCCACGGGAATCCCCGCTCCCTACCTATCGAAGATCCTGCGGCGGCTGGTGCTCGCGGGCCTACTCATCTCGCAAAAGGGCCAGGGCGGGGGCTTTTTGCTCGCCCGTCCTCCCGCCGAGATTCCATTCATGGAAATTTTGGACGCGGTCGACGCGTTTCCGACCGAAGGGCGTTGCGCGTTTGGCTGGGGGAACTGCGATCAACTCCATCCGTGCCCGCTTCACGGTTCGTGGAGTCGACTCAACAATCATCTCCGAGACTGGGCGAACGACTCGAATCT
>JAHEEJ010000429.1 GCA_024640705.1 Deltaproteobacteria bacterium | reverse complement strand
CGGATGCGCTCGTCTCGCCGATCGCGATCGCAACGATCCTCCCTGCACTCAAAGAGCTTCTCGCGAATGCAAAGGACGACGGCCCGGACGACCGCCAGACCCTTGCGGGATACCTGCGTAGCGCTGTGCGGCACGCCGTCGACCCGCGCAATACCGGCCTCCATCCCGGCGTCGCGCTGCGCATCTTTCAAGAAGGGCGAGAGATCAACCCGGAGGCCTCCCGCCGCGCCGCCGAAATCGCGCTCCAGTCCCCTCACCTTCACGAGGCCAAGCGCGAGCGCCTGATCGAATGGCTCGCCGGCGATCACGCCGAAGCGCCGAGCCCCGAACCCAGCCCGCCGCCACAAACGGCAGCACCCGAAGCCGATCCAACCAGACCGGGAATCCACAGGCTTTCGGAGGAGGAGATCGCGGCGGCGGCCGCGCGGCTGCGGAAATCGAAACCGGCGGAGCTGGCGGCCGCGACTCCGACCCGCCCACGCATCGAGCGCGGAACGCTGATCGGCATCGAGGACGATGCCCTCGTCGTGCATGGCGCGCCGGCTGGGCGCCTGCCCTACGAGGACATCCAGGCCGTGGCCGTCGCAAAGGTCATGGGCCTCGAAGACCAGGCGGTCACCGTGATCGATCTGATCCTCAACTGGGCCCGCCGGGACGAAGAGCCGCTGGATATCGTCCGGCTTCGGGCGCACGAGCTCGATCTCGAAAGGCTCGTCACGAGCAAACACACACTCGGCTCGGACTTCGCCGCTTTGATGGGCGATATCCTGGAGCGCACGAGCGCCATCCCGCTGCCCGACCCCGAGAGCGCGCTCGGCACCCAGATCACCTGCTACGAAAGCCCGGAGTGCTACGAGCGAATCGCTCTGCGCATCTCTGAGCGCGCCACTTAGCTGCACGCGCACCGCGCTCGCTCGCGCTGAAAAGCCGGCTCGCCATTGGGCCAGCCACAAGGGCGATCCCAACGACGAGCCATGGCTCTCCATCGCGGCGAAATCTCTCTCCTTCGAGCGAGCGTGATCTACTTCATCTTCGTTCTGGTTGTTCGAATCAGAGACTGGCGGAAATGCTCACCTCGACCCGAAGCTCCGACCTTCGGTTGCGGCCCCAGGCGCGCTCGTCGTGACCGGGAACTGCAGGTCTGTCCGAGCCGAAGCTTTGGGTGCTGATCCGCTCGGGCGGAACGCCCATCTCCACGAGATAGCGCTCCACGGCGGCGGCACGACGTCGACCCAGCGCACGGTTGTACTCGTCGCTACCGCGTTCATCACAGTGCCCCTCGATCGTGACCAGACCCCACTCGGGATGATCGATGATCGACTGCGCATACCCCTTCAGTAGATCGAGCGTTTTGAGCCGCAGCACCGCCTGACCGGTTTCGAAGTACACGGGATCGAGCGACACGGGAACCGGGCGGGGAGCGACCGGATTGGATTTGCTCGTTTCCACAACGGGCTTGAACTCCTCTTGTGCGCCCAACTCAGGCGCGGGCGATGTCGACGTGCAGCCCACGGAAAGCAGGGTCGCAGCCAATACCAGGACGAGTTTGGATCGATTGATGGGGAACATGAAAGTCTCCTTGGAAGAGCGCACCGAATCCACTCTCCAGAGACCCGGGCGCCAGCAGAACTGGTCGGCCGATGATTCGTGGGACTTCGTGCCGCGCATCACGGACCCAGTCCCCAACAGGCAGTGCAAACTGCACTGGCGATGCTGGTCGGTTGCGATACCGCGAACGCTGCAAGTAATTCCAACGTCGCCGACATCCTTGTCGTTAGGCCCCCTGGTCCGCAACCGGTTCTGGAAGCAACGATCCACCCAGCCGGTGGCGGAAAGGAGCAGATCGAGTCAACGTTGTCACACAATGCTCAGACCCCAGCGGCCGCACGTTCTCGGCGTAGACGACGGGCCCTTCGATAAGGGTGTCAGTCGGACAGTCCCGCTCGTGGGCGTCACGATGGAGGGACCGGATCTCGTCGAGGCGGTATCGGTTACCGAGTTTCCCATCGACGGGGAGGATGTGACCGACTTTCTCGCGGGCTGGATCGAGCAGTTGCGGGTCAAGCCCGCGCTTCAGGGAATCTTCTTCGGCGGAATCACGATCGCCGGGCTCGCCGTCATCGACGTTCACGCGCTCTCGAATCGGCTAGATGTACCCGTTGTGATCGTCAACCGCCGCAAACCCGGCAACGAGCGCTTGATCGAAGCGCTGGAGTCGGCTGGCCTCATTCACCGTCGCGCGATCCTGGAGCGCACGCCGCCCGCGCAACGCGTCGATGGGCGAATCTACGCGGCCTCGGCAGGCGGCGACCACGCCGCGGCAGCCTCTCTCGTGCGCGCGACTCTCGGCAAGTCGGATCTCCCGGAGCCCTTGCGTCTCGCTCACCTCATCGCGCGTGCGATCGTAAAAGGAGAATCCCGCGGCCGTCCCTGATCCGACGGCGCAGGTTGAGCACCTTCGCACCCAGCTCCGATTTTCTTTTCTGCGCTTGCGGAATTCGAGACTCTTCCTGACCGTCAGCGCAAACGGAGCAACTTTCGGACGAGTTCGAAACAAATGGCCCTCACTCGAGGGCGCTATCGTCACCGCGAGCGCGCAGGCCAAAGTCGAAGATCACACCCGGCGCTTCGGTTCTTCCTGCCGCGCCGATCGCAAGCGCGTTGACCGGGGCGCCTGCTGCGATCAACGCATCCATGACGGACTGCGCGCGCGCCTGGGCGAGCGCTTCGTGTCGTGCGGCAGGCACGGTTTGCACCTCGACGTAGCGCGACAACAAGGCTTCATCGGCGGGTTTCAGCACGCCCGCGCCGCCCTTGGCGCGCTCGAGCAGCGCGCTCGCGAGGCGGCGACGCGCAAAGAACCCTGCTCCTTCGAGTTCCGGCAGTCCATCGCCGGCCACCGCCCGATCGCGCAAA
>JAHEEJ010000106.1 GCA_024640705.1 Deltaproteobacteria bacterium | reverse complement strand
ACCCCTTGCCCGCCTGACGCTGCGTGATCGCTGCCGTCAACGTCGTCTTCCCGTGGTCCACGTGACCGATCGTCCCGATGTTCACGTGCGGCTTCGTACGCTCGAATTTCTCCTTGGCCATAGCGCTCTACCTATTCTCCTCGTCCCCTCGTCCGGGGCACGTCTGGGTCAGTAGTAAACGAGCCCCTCGGCGACGTTCGCCGGGACCTGCAAATAGTGTGAAAACTGCATCGTGTACGTCGCCCTACCCTGCGTCATCGAGCGCAGGCTGCCGACGTATCCGAACATCTCCGCGAGCGGGACTTCTGCAGCGACCACCTGGGCGTTCCCCCTGCGATCGAATCCCGTGATGCTTCCGCGCCGACTGCTCAGGTCGCCCTGCACGGCGCCGAAAAAATCCTCCGGAGTGACCACTTCAACCGCCATGATCGGCTCGAGCAGGATCGGGCTCGCTTCGCGCAGCGCGTCTTTCATCGCGATCGAACCGGCGATCTTGAAGGAGCGCTCGGAGGAATCGACTTCGTGCGCCTGGCCGTCCACGAGGCGAACCGCCACGTCCACGACCGGGTATCCCGCGAGCATTCCGCTCTGGGTCACTTCCTCGCAACCGTCCTTGACCGAGCTCACGAACTCCTTCGGGATCGCGCCGCCCTTGATCACCGACTCGAACGAGAAGCCGGATCCGGGC
This sequence comes from Deltaproteobacteria bacterium, assembly GCA_024640705.1. Classification (GTDB taxonomy): domain Bacteria; phylum Myxococcota_A; class UBA9160; order UBA9160; family SMWR01; genus JACZVU01. The sequence continues at coordinate 9,807 of JAHEEJ010000106.1, read as the reverse complement.
TCGCCGGGCGAAACCTCGAGCTTGACGATCGCGAAGTCGCCCGAGCCACCCGTCTGCTTCACGTAGCGCCCTTCGACCTTCGCGGTCTCGGTGATCGTTTCCCGGTAGGCGACCTGGGGCTTGCCGACGTTGGCGTTGACCTGGAATTCGCGAACCAGGCGGTCGGTGATGATCTCGAGGTGCAGCTCGCCCATCCCCGAAATGATCGTCTGGCCCGTTTCGGAATCGACGGCGGCGCGGAAGGAGGGATCCTCGTGCACGAGACGCTGGAGCGAAGTCGACAGCTTCTCCATGTCGGCGGTGGTGCGGGGCTCGATCGCGATCGAGAGGACCGGCTCCGGAAAATCGAGGGATTCGAGGATCACGGGCTTCTGGGGATCGCAGAGCGTTTCGCCGGTGGTCACTTCCTTCAATCCGACGACGGCGGCGATGTCTCCTGCCCAGATCTCTTCGAGATCCTGGCGCTTGTTGGCGTGCATCTGCAGCAGTCGTCCGATGCGCTCCTTGCGACCCCGGTTCGCGTTGAGGACCTGGTCGCCGGCCTTTGCGTGGCCGGAATAGACGCGGACATAGGCGAGATGCCCGACGTGCTTGTCGGTCGCGAGCTTGAACGCCAACGCGCTGAAGGGGGCGTTGTCATCGGCCTCGCGCACGACGACGGATTCATCGCGCGGATGAACGCCTTTGACAGCTGCGACGTCGAGGGGCGACGGCAGGTAAGCGACGATCGCATCCAGCAGGGGCTGCACACCCTTGTTCTTGAACGCGCTCCCGCAGAGAACCGGAACGACCTTGAGGCCGAGGGTCGCTTCGCGCAGCGCCTTGCGCAGCTGATCCGCCGAAATCTCTTCGTTATCGAGGTATTTCGCGGTAAGCGCTTCGTCGAGCCCCGCAACGGCTTCGATCATGTGCTCGCGGGCCACCGCGGCCACATGCGTGAGTTCTGCGGGAATCTCGCCCTCGTAGAATGCGGCACCGAGCCCATCGTCGTCCCAGTAGATCGCTTTTCCGGTCAGCAGATCCACCACGCCCCGGAAGTCATCTTCGGATCCGATCGGAATCTGGAGCGGGACAGCGGTCGCACCGAGTCGATCGCGAAGCGTGCCTACGACGCGGGAGAAGTCCGCACCGATCCGGTCCATCTTGTTCACGAAGGCGATGCGCGGCACCGAGTAGCGGTCCGCCTGCCTCCAGACCGTTTCGGACTGGGGCTCCACACCCGCGACTCCGCAGAACACACCGATTGCTCCATCCAGAACCCGAAGCGAGCGCTCGACTTCAACGGTGAAATCGACGTGGCCCGGCGTGTCGATGATGTTGATCCGATGATCCTTCCAGAAGCAGGTCGTCGCGGCCGCCGTGATGGTGATCCCGCGCTCCTGTTCCTGCTTCATCCAGTCCATCGTCGCCGCACCGTCGTGGACCTCGCCCATCTTGTAGTTGACGCCCGTGTAGAACAGGATCCGCTCGGTCGTAGTCGTCTTGCCGGCATCGATATGCGCCATGATGCCGATATTCCGAGTCCTTTCGAGCGGTGTCGTGCGGGGCATTTTCGGTAATCCAAACTCTTCGTCGAGCGGTTTTACCAGCGATAATGGGAGAAGGCCTTGTTCGCCTCTGCCATCCGATGGGTGTCTTCGCGCTTCTTCACGCTCTCGCCGCGCTCATTCGCGGCATCGATGATCTCGTCTGCCAACTTCTCGTGCATGCTCTTGCCCGCGCGATTGCGCGCGTAGCCCGAGAGCCAGCGCATCGCGAGCGAATTGGCACGCTCGGTGCGAACTTCGATCGGGACCTGATAGGTCGCACCGCCGACCCGCCGCGACTTCACTTCGACGCGCGGGCGGATGTTGTCGAGTGCGCGCCTGAACATCGCCAACGGATCATTGCGGGTCTTCTTTTCGATCACCTCGAAGGCGCCGTAAACGATGCGCTCCGCGGTGCTCTTCTTGCCATCCCTCATGATCACGTTGGTGAAACGGCCGACCATCCGATCACCGTACTTGGGATCCGGAAAGATCGTCCGCTTCGGTACTTCGCGTCGTCGCGGCATGTCGTCGTCGCACTCCTGTCGGGGCCAGGCCCGACACAAAAAAATCAGCGGCCCAACGGAACGTCCCTCGACGCTCGCACGGCCGCAAACAGAAGAACTACTTCGGTCTCTTCGTTCCGTATCGCGATCGCCCGCGATGTCGATCCGCAACTCCCGTCGTGTCGAGCGTGCCACGAACGATGTGGTAACGAACGCCGGGAAGGTCCTTGACGCGCCCGCCGCGCACCAACACGACCGAGTGCTCCTGCAGGTTGTGCCCCTCACCCGGAATGTAGGCGTTGACTTCACGGCCATTGGTCAGACGCACGCGAGCCACCTTGCGCAGCGCCGAGTTCGGCTTCTTGGGTGTCGCGGTAAAGACGCGGAGACATACACCGCGCCGCTGGGGGGCGCTCATCAGGTCGGGGGATTTCGATCGCGACTGCTTGCGTTCACGTCCCCGACGAACGAGCTGCTGGATCGTCGGCATCTCGGTGTTTCCTCGAAACTGCGTAGCGGAGCCCTGATTCGCACTGGAACGCGCACCGTGCGCGAACGCACCACTCCCCTGTGTCCTACTTTCGGCGACAAAGGGGGCGGAGGAATCGGTTCCTCGGGCGGTACCCATGTCTTGCCAGAAGCGGAACTCAGGCAGGTGGCCTATGCCAAAAACCGCTGCATCTTAGCGAGCTTCCGTCCCCTGTCAACGCTCGGAACAGGCGAAGACAGGGCGCAAATCGGATCCCGATTCGGGGTGCGGTTCGAACCCCGAATCGGAACTCAGGTTTCGATGTCCAAGGGCGGCAATCCGGGCGAAACCATCAGTCCATCCGGGCTCACGGCGGGCGCCTCGGACGGCACGGGAAGCTCCGCGAGCGGCTCCTCCTCCGGGCCCTCCATCAACTCCTCGGGGGCATCGACCTGGATCCCGATCTGGTGGTAACGGGCCATACCGGTCCCGGCGGGAATCAGCCGCCCCATGATGACGTTTTCCTTCAGGCCCCTCAGCTGGTCCACCTTGCCCCACATCGAGGCCTCGGTGAGGACCTTCGTGGTCTCCTGGAACGAAGCCGCCGAAATGAACGACTCGGTGGACAGCGACGCCTTGGTGATCCCGAGCAGCAGCGGCTCGGCCTGGGCGGGCTGCTTGCCCTCGTCCAGCATCCGCGAATTGGTCGCTTCGAAGACGACCTTCTCGACGTGCTCGCCAACCAGGAAGTCCGTATCGCCCACGTCGGTGACCCGCACGCGGCGGAGCATCTGCTTGACGATCACCTCGATGTGCTTGTCGTTGATGCGAACGCCCTGGAGTCGGTAGACCTCCTGGACTTCGTCGACCAGGTACTTGGAGAGTTCCTTCTCGCCCTTGATCCTGAGGATGTCGTGGGGATTCGAGGAGCCGTCCATCAGCGCCTCGCCGGCTCGCACCACGTCGCCCTCGTGGACACTGATGTGTTTTCCCTTCGGAATCAGATATTCCTTCGGCTCCGCGTCCTCGAGATCCGGCGTGACGATGATCCGCCGCTTGCCGCGCGAGTCCGAGCCAAACGAAACGACGCCGTTGATCTCGGACACGATCGCGAAGTCCTTGGGCTTGCGGGCCTCGAACAGCTCGGCAACGCGCGGCAGACCTCCGGTGATGTCCTTCGTCTTGGTGGTCTCACGGGGCATCTTGGCGAGAACGTCGCCGGCCTCGACCTCTTGCCCTTCGGCAACCGCCAGGGCCGCGCCAACCGGCAGGAGCGCGCGCGCCTCGGTAACGCCCGCCGTGTCCTTGACGGAAATGCGCGGCCGCAGCTCGGGGTCCTTGGACTCGATGATCACCTTCGACGATACGCCGGTGAACTCGTCCACCTGCTCGCGCATCGTCGCGCCCTCGACGATGTCCCCGAACTTCACCACGCCGTTGGACTCCGAGAGGATCGGGTTCGCGAATGGATCCCACTCGAGCAGCAGCGTGCCGGGCTTGATCTGGTCGCCCTCTGCAACCTGAACGCGGGCGCCGTAGACCACCGGATAGCGCTCGCGCTCGCGCCCACTCGCATCGAAAATGCCGAGTTCGGCATTGCGATTCATCACGATGGTTCGGCCTTCGCGGTCCTTGACGGTGCGCATGTTCGTGAAGCGCACCTCACCTTCGGCGGTCGCCTCCACATGTGAGGCTTCTGCGCGTCGCGTCGCCGTACCGCCGATGTGGAAGGTCCGCATCGTGAGCTGGGTCCCGGGCTCGCCAATCGACTGCGCGGCGATCACACCAACCGACTCGCCCAGGTTGACGAGTTCGCCGCGAGAGAGGTCTCGGCCGTAGCACTTGCTGCAGACCCCGAACGGAATTTCGCAGGTCAGCACCGATCGGATCAGGATCCTTTCGATACCGGCATCGTGGATGATCTTGACCCTCTCCTCGTCGAACTCCGTGCCAGCTTCGACCAGCACGTCGTCGGTGAGCGGGTCGTGAACATCCTCCAGTGCAACCCGTCCGAGGATGCGCTCGCCGATCGGCTCGATGATCTCACCACCCTCGACCAGCGGCCCCGTCTCGATCCCGTCCGTCGTCCCGCAGTCTTTGTCGCGAACGATCATGTCCTGGGAAACGTCGACGAGACGCCGCGTCAGATAACCCGAATTCGCCGTCTTGAGCGCCGTGTCCGCCAGGCCCTTGCGCGCGCCGTGAGTCGAGATGAAGTACTGGAGAACCGAGAGGCCCTCGCGGAAATTCGAGGTAATCGGGGTCTCGATGATTTCACCCGAAGGCTTCGCCATCAAACCCCGCATCCCGGCCAGCTGACGCATCTGCTGAGCAGAGCCGCGGGAGCCCGAGTCGGCCATCATGTAGATGGAATTGAAACTCGGAACCGCCTGTTCGTTTCCCTCTTCGTCGCGAATCGTCTCGGTACCCAGCCGCTGCAACATCTGACCCGCGATTTCCTCGGTCGCATTCGCCCAGATGTCGATCACCTTGTTGTAGCGCTCACCGTCGGTGATCAAACCCTCCTGGTACTGCTCGCCGATCAACGCGACCTGCTTGCTCGCGGCATCGATGAGCTTCTGCTTGTCCTTCGGAATCTGCATGTCGTCGATGCAGATCGAGATCCCGGCTTTGGTCGCGTACTGGTAACCCAATGAGCGAAGGCGGTCTGCGAGGATCACCGTCGCCTTGTTACCCATCCGTCGGTAGGCCTGGTCGATCAGCTCACCCAAGGCCTTCTTGTCCATGACCTGATTGATCAACTCGAAGGGAATCTCCTCGGGCACGATCTCCTTGAGCAGAATTCGACCCGTGGTCGTATGGACGTTCTTGCCGTCCATGCGCACCTCGATGCGGGCCAACAGATTGACCGCACCCGCGTCATAGGCGATTCGAACTTCTTCCGGGCTGGAAAAACGCATCCCCATACCGGGGACGTTCCTGCCCTCGCGAGTCATGTAGTAACAGCCGAGCACGATGTCCTGGCTCGGGCCGATGATCGGGCGTCCGGTCGCGGGGCTGAGGATGTTGTTGGTGGACATCATCAGAACGCGCGCTTCCATCTGGGCTTCGACACTGAGCGGTACGTGGACCGCCATCTGGTCACCGTCGAAGTCCGCGTTGAACGCCGCACAGACCAACGGGTGGAGTTGGATCGCCTTGCCATCGATCAGGATCGGCTCGAAGGCCTGGATCCCGAGTCGATGCAGCGTCGGTGCGCGGTTGAGCAGCACCGGGTGTTCCTGGATGACCTCGGCGAGAATGTCCCAGACCTCGGGGTGCTCCTTCTCGACCATCTTCTTCGCGGCCTTGATGGTGGTCACGTAGCCACGCTGCTCGAGCTTGGAATAGATGAACGGCTTGAAGAGTTCGAGCGCCATCTTGCTCGGGATCCCGCACTGGTGCAGGCGCAATTCGGGCCCGATCACGATCACCGAACGTCCCGAATAATCGACGCGCTTTCCGAGCAGGTTCTGACGGAATCGGCCGGTCTTGCCCTTGAGCATGTCGGACAGCGACTTGAGGGGTCGCTTGCTCGGCCCCGTGATCACCCGACCGCGGCGGCCGTTGTCGAAGAGTGCGTCGACCGACTCCTGGAGCATCCGCTTCTCGTTGCGGATGATCACCTCGGGAGCGTTGAGCTCCTGCAGGCGCTTGAGCCGGTTGTTGCGATTGATTACGCGCCGATAGAGATCGTTGAGATCGCTGGTCGCGAAGCGGCCGCCATCCAACGGCACGAGCGGACGCAGGTCCGGCGGGATCACCGGGATGATCTCCATGATCATGTGTTCGGGCTTGTTGCCCGACTCGCGGAAGGCGTCGAGCACCTTCAGGCGCTTGGAGACCTTCTTGCGCTTGGCCTCGCTGGTGGCCTCGCGCATCTCGACGCGCAGCCGCTTGCACTCCTCTTCGACGTTCAGCTTCGAGAGCATCTCGCGAACGGCTTCCGCGCCGATGCCGATCTCGAATCCGTCTCGCCCCCACTTCTCGCGAGCCTCGGCGAGCATCTCGTCGTTGAGGAGTTCGCCGAAAGCCAGCTCGGTATCGCCCGGATCGGTGACGATGAACGACTCGAAGTAGAGAACCTTCTCGATGTCGCGCAGTGAAATCTCGAGGATGTTTCCGATGCGGGAGGGCAGCGACTTCAGGAACCAGATGTGCGCCACCGGGGTCGCCAACGTGATGTGCCCCATCCGCTCGCGCCGCACCTTCGATTGGATCACCTCGACGCCGCACTTCTCGCACACGACACCACGGTGCTTCATGCGCTTGTACTTGCCGCAGTTGCACTCGTAGTCCTTTACGGGCCCGAAGATCTTGGCGCAGAACAGCCCGTCGCGTTCCGGCTTGAAGGTCCGGTAGTTGATCGTCTCCGGCTTCTTGACTTCGCCGAACGACCATTCCCGAATCTTTTCCGGTGACGCAATCGAAATCCGAAGCGCGTTGAACGCCAACGGATCCTTGGGCTTTTCGAACAAATTATAGAGATCGCGCAAAGCGGCTCCCCCAGCGATTGTCGAGGTCGAACCTCGCATTGCGATTCAAGGCGGCGTCTCCGCCCCGAATCGCGTTCTAGTTCTTGTCTTCCATCAATTCGATGTCGAGGCCGAGTGCCTGCAATTCCTTCACGAGAACGTTGAAGCTCTCGGGCAATCCGGGCTCGAGCACATTTTCACCCTTCACGATCGACTCGTAGATCCGAGTTCGGCCGAGCACGTCGTCGGACTTCACCGTCAAGAACTCCTGCAGCGCGAATGCGGCCCCGTAGGCCTCCATCGCCCAAACCTCCATCTCACCGAGGCGCTGGCCGCCAAACTGCGCCTTGCCGCCCAGCGGTTGCTGGGTGACGAGACTGTAGGGCCCGATGCTCCGCGAGTGGATCTTGTCCGCAGCGAGGTGGTGAAGCTTCATGATGTAGAGGACGCCAACCGTGACATCCATGTCGAAGGGATCACCAGTCCGCCCGTCGAAGAGCACCGTCTGGCCATTGCGGGGCAGTCCGGCGCGATCGAGCTCTGTGCGGATCTCCTCCTCACTGGCTCCGTCGAAGACCGACGTCGCGAGGTGTACGCCGTTGCGAGCATCCTGCGCGATGGCAAGAATCGATTCGTCGCTGGCTTCGTCGAGCCGCTTCGAGATCCGATCGTCTGCGTAGACTTCCTTGAGGCGATCTCGCAGCGATCCGATCTGGGTTTCCCGATGATCCGCGAGCATTTCTTCCACCCGCTCTCCGAGACCGTGCGCCGCCCAACCGAGGTGGGTTTCCAGAACCTGTCCGACGTTCATGCGGGACGGCACACCAAGCGGATTGAGAACGATGTCGACGGGTGTTCCGTCGGCCATGTAGGGCATGTCCTCTTCCGGAAGAATCCGCGAGATGACACCCTTGTTGCCGTGGCGTCCGGCCATCTTGTCGCCAACGGAGAGCTTGCGCTTGATGGCGAGATAGACCTTGACCATCTTGAACACGCCCGGCGGAAGTTCGTCGCCCCGCTTGAGGCGCGCGATCTTCTCGTCGAAGACCGCCTTGATGACCGCCGCCTGATCGTCGGCTCCCTGGTAGAGTCGATCCACCTGCTCTTGAACACGCGCGTCGACGAGCTGGATGTCGCGCCAGCGCCGCGTCGGAATCTGGTCCAGGACGGCATCCGTGATCGTGCCCTTGGCCTCGATCCAGCTGACATCCTGGCGATCGTCACCCACGCGATTCGCCGCCTTCTTCCCGCTGATCAACTCCCGGATCTTGCGAGCCATGCTGTCGCGGATGATGCGGACCTCGTCTTCCTGGTCCTTTCGAAGGCGCTCGACCTCCAATTCCTCGATGGCCTGCGCGCGCTCATCCTTCTCGACACCGCGGCGGGAAAACACCTGAGCGCCGATCACGGTTCCACTCACACCCGGTGGCAACCTCAGGGAAGTATCCCGGACGTCGCCGGCCTTCTCGCCGAAGATCGCGCGCAAGAGGCGCTCTTCGGGTGAAAGCTGGGTTTCGCCCTTCGGCGTGATCTTCCCGACCAGAACGTCGTCGGATTTGACCTCGGCTCCGATGCGAACGATGCCGGACTCGTCGAGGTCCTTCAGGGCCTCTTCGCCAACGTTCGGGATGTCGCGGGTGATCTCTTCCTTTCCGAGTTTCGTGTCGCGTGCGACCGACTCATACTCTTCGATATGGATCGAAGTGTAGGAGTCGTCCTTGACCACCCGCTCGGAAATCAGGATGGAGTCCTCGAAGTTGTACCCACCCCACGGCATGAATGCGACGACGACGTTGCGCCCGAGCGCCAGCTCGCCGTTGTCCGTCGCCGGTCCGTCCGCAATCACCTGCCCGCTCCTGACGTGGTCACCACGCTTCACGATGGGCTTCTGGTTGATGCAGGTGTTCTGGTTGGAGCGCTGGTATTTGATCAGGTTGATGATGTCGATGTTCGAGCCCGTGCCTTCGTCCTCGTCGGGCTTGATGACGATCCGAGACGCATCGACAGATTCCACGACACCATCTCGCTTCGCAACGACCGTCACACCCGAGTCGCGCGCGACGACCGCCTCGATCCCGGTTCCGACCAGCGGCGCCGTGGCGCGCATCAGCGGAACGGCCTGGCGCTGCATGTTCGAACCCATCAGCGCGCGATTCGCGTCGTCGTTTTCGAGGAAGGGAATCAGTGAGGCGGCAACCGACACCAATTGGTTCGGAGATACGTCCATCATCTGGACTTCGGTCGACGGGACCATGATGGACTCGCCGCCCTCGCGCGACAACACGCTCTCGTTGAGATACTGACCCTCGGCGTCGATCGGGGCATTCGCCTGGGCGATGGAGAGATCCTCTTCGTCCAGGGCCGACAGGTACTTCACCTCGGTGGAAACCTTCCCATCCTTTACCGTGCGATAGGGGGTCTCGATGAAGCCCAGATCGTTCACCCGCGCAAACGTCGAAAGCGAGGCGATCAGTCCGATGTTCGGCCCTTCCGGGGTTTCGATCGGGCAGATTCGCCCGTAATGCGTCGGATGGACGTCCCGCACCTCGAATCCCGCGCGCTCCCGGGTCAGACCGCCCGGCCCGAGTGCCGACAGTCGCCGCTTGTGGGTCACGGCGGAGAGCGGGTTGGTCTGGTCCATGAACTGTGAGAGCTGACTCGATCCGAAGAATTCCTTGATGACTGCGGACACCGGCTTCGAGTTGATCAGATCGTGGGGCATCAGCGTCTCGATCTCCTGAAGCGACATTCGCTCCTTGATCGCACGCTCCATCCGCACCAATCCAATCCGGTACTGATTTTCGAGCAGTTCGCCGACGACCCGGACGCGC
>JAHEEJ010000428.1 GCA_024640705.1 Deltaproteobacteria bacterium | reverse complement strand
GCTCGCGCAGCAGCTGCAGGGTTTCGACGAGTTCATCGGAGAGCCGGCAACACACGCAGCCGCCCGACAGCTCCACATAGTCGTCACTCGCGCGGTTCAGCAGCGCGCCATCGATCCCGAGCTCGCCGAACTCGTTCGAGACGACGGCCGCGCGGCGGCCGGCGCGCTGCGCGTCCGCGAGCAGGTGGCGCACGAGCGTCGTCTTGCCCGAACCCAGAAAGCCCGAGACCACCAACGCGGGGACCCGCTTGCGCGCGCTCATCGCGGGAGCATAGGGCTTGTTCGATCGCCTCGTGGCGAAATCACCTCAAGGGTTGGCGGGAGTTTGGGGCCGGCTCGAGAAGGCTCTCAAGCGGCCACTCGATTCCCTCGATACAGGGCGCGGGTATCCGAGCGTCCAGTTTTCGCCTCGATAGGTCGCTGTCCTGATTTGCCGGATGGGCTCGCGCTCGAGCACTCGACGGGCTGGCTTCCGCCGCGTTCGCGCTCCCGCTGCCGCTGCTCTCGGGCGCTCGGATCCCTTGACCCCTACCGCTATGACCTCCCAATCAACCGCTAGGGGCAGGGAATGGTTCCCGCTGTCGTTCCCGATGGGCCCGGCACGGTGCCGAACATCGACGTGAATCCGCCGAAGTCGCCAAAGCCAAGAACGCCGACACCAACGGGCTCTGTGTGGTCACACAGCGGGTTGTTCTGTCCGAAGCATTTCCCCGTGAAATAGCCGAAGTCCCCAAAACCGACCGTGCCGCTCTGGTCGTAGTCGGCGTCGCAGATGTTTCCGCAATCATCTGCGTCGGTGTCGTCCTGCATCGGGTTTGCCTTCTCCGAGCAGTTGTCGATGACATCGCCGACGCCATCCATGTCGAAGTCGGGATTGGTCCCAGCGAAGGCTGGCGTTCCCCAGCACAGAATTCCGATCACTGCGAGAAATGCGATTCGCTTCATGGTGGGTACTCCTCATTCAGGGGCAGGCAATCGTTCCGATGGTCGTTCCCGACGGGCCCGGCGCGAGGCCGAATCGCGTCGCGAAGAAGCCGAAGTCGCCGAAGCCAACGGTGTCGCTGACGGGCTCCGTGTGGTTGTACAGTTCATTGGTGGTGCCGAAGTTCGCTGTGAAAGCGCCGAAGTCGGCGAAGCCCACGGTGCCGTCGTTGTCGTAGTCGGCGTCGCAGAGGTTTCCACAATCGTCGCCGTCGGTGTCGTCCTGACTGGGATTGCAGGCAGCCTGGCAGTTGTCGATCTCGATGGCGATGCCGTCATCACAGGGTCCTGGATCCTGGGGGCCGCCGAGCGCCGGCGCGCTCCAAAGCAGCAATGCCATCGTCGCGAGAAATGCGATTTGCTGCATGCTGGATCCTCCTCGATCGTGGATCGAAGACGCGAACTGGCGTCGCATCCGTCGGGAAAAATCGGTGGAAGGGGTGTGCGGCGAATCGATCGAAGCGGCCGCCGGGAAAAGGCGAGGAGATGCGGCCGGTGTAGATAAGCCAGATGGGTCTCGCCGTCGCCGCCATCTCATGGGGACCATGGGATCGGCTCCTGCGCGAGCGGTTCCAGCCCGACCAACCGGCGGAAACAGCTCCTGAAGCAGTGTACCATGCAGCGCCCTCATTTAGTCAATTACAAAATCAAACCGCCCAGTTTCGGGTTTTCGCAGGTGGGCCCGGCGGCGGTGATGCGCAACGAGATCGCAGCTATCTTCTTGTTATTGATTGCGTTTTCTTCGCAGAGAACCCATGGGGAGCCCGGATGATCGACCTCTACACCGCCTCGACTCCGAACGGTCACAAAGCGTCTTGCACGCTCGAAGAACTCGAGATTCCGTACGAGGTCCACGCGATCGACCTCTCTTCACTGGAGCAGAAAAAGCCGGACTTTTTGCGCCTCAACCCCAACGGTCGGATCCCGGTGATCGTCGACACCGAAGAAGACGATCTGGCGGTCTTCGAGTCGGGTGCGATCATGATCTACCTCGCCGAGAAGGCCGGGCGCTTGCTTCCGACGCAGCGGCGCGGCCGCGCGCGCGTGATTTCGTGGCTGATGTTCCAGATGGGCGGGATCGGTCCGATGATGGGGCAGGCGAATGTCTTCTTTCGCTACTTCCCCGAGAAGATCCAACCCGCAATCGACCGCTACCAGAACGAGTCGCGCCGGCTGTTCGAGGTGCTCGACACGCGCCTTGCAGAGAATGAGTGGCTCGGCGACGACTACTCGATCGCGGACATCGCAAATTGGTGTTGGGTGCGGGGCCACCGCTGGTCGGGGGTGTCGGTGGACGGCCTTGACCACCTGCAGCGCTGGCTCGACGCGCTCAAGGAAAAGCCCGGGCTGACGCGCGGTGTCGAAGTTCCGGCTCCGGTTCCGAGCATCGTCGACGACGAGGAAGCCACCGCAAAGTTCGCCGAGCGCGCTCGCGCGATGTTGCAGCAGTAGTACGCAGCGCGGACAGGATCCAGCGGTCGGCTGCTTATTCGACCAGGTCTTCGAGTGGCGGGCAGGTGCAGATCAGGTGGCGGTCGCCGTAGGCGTTGTCGATCCGGCCGACCGCGGGCCAGAACTTGTTCGCGCGCACCCAGTCGAGCGGATACGCGGCGCGCTCGCGCGAGTAGGCGTGGTCCCATTCGTCGGCTGAGACCTGCGCTGCGGTGTGGGGCGCGCCCTTCAGCGGATTGTCGATGCGATCGAGGCTGCCGTTTTCGATCTCCGCAATCTCGTGGCGGATTTCGATCAGCGCGTCGCAGAAGCGATCGAGTTCGGCCTTCGATTCACACTCCGTTGGCTCGATCATCAGCGTGCCCGGCACCGGAAAGCTCATCGTGGGTGCGTGGAATCCGAAGTCCATCAGCCGCTTGGCGAGGTCTTCGACGCCGATCGCCGCCGAAGTTTCGAAGTGCCGGCAGTCGATGATGAACTCGTGCGCAA
>JAHEEJ010000427.1 GCA_024640705.1 Deltaproteobacteria bacterium | reverse complement strand
TCTGCGGCGAGCACGGCGGCAACCCCGTCTCGATCCACTTCTGCCATCACATCGGCATCACTTATGTGTCGTGTTCCGGCCCGCGCGTTCCGGTGGCGCGGCTGGCGGCCGCGCAGGCCAAACTCCTCGAGAGCGAGTACCTCGACCCCGACTGAACAGTCGGCCCGATTCAACTGGCGGCCGCAGCCGCGAACACGCGCGCGAATCCCTCGATGAGCTGCTCGTCCGAGTAGATCAGCGGGTCGTCCAGGCTTTCAACCATTCCCTTCATCGTCAGCAGCCCGACACCCGCCAGCCAGGCGAGAAACGCCAGCAGGCGAGGCTCGACCGAAGCGCGTCCAGGACGCTTCCCGCGCTCCTGTTTGAGCTTTTCCACCGCGCCCGCGAACCAAAGCTCGTTGAGCGGGCGGATGCGCGCGAACTGCTGCTCGTCGAAATGAACGGCGCCCTGCCCCGCGACCTGGGCGTGAAGAAAGGCCAGGCGGAAGTCATCGAGGCGTGGCGTGAACGCCTTCACAGATTCCCGAACGATGGCGCCGAGGGCGTCCGCGCCGCTGTCGGCCCTCTCGACGGCGTCGTGCACCGCCTGCGCCTGGGACTCGAGGTTTCCGAAGACCAGTTCGAAGAACAGCGCATCCTTGGATGGAAAGTAGTAGTAGAGCGCCGCCTTCGACACGCCGACTTCCCTGGCCACGGCCTCGAGCGTAGTGCCCGCGATGCCATTGCGCAGAAGGACCCGGCGCGCGGCCTCCAGGATCTCCTCGCGTGATCGGTTGCGGCGCTGTTCGCGGCGCGTCAGACGGGTTGAATCGGCGGGTTTGACCGCAGTCGCGGCGGTTCGCTTGGGCGATGGCATGTCGGTATGGGATGGACGTCGGCACCTCGAATTCTACCATCGGTATATTTTGTTGACTGTCGTTTATTTTCTTGACTTGTGGTCGAATTTAGATGTAGCCTTCAACCGTCCCTCACCCTGGCCGAGCGCCCGCAGCCGCAACGATTGGAAACTTCCATGCAAACCACCGTTCACGAAATCGCCGACCGCATCTACCGCCTCTCCACCTGCGTTGCCGACGCGGCACCCGGCGGATTCACCTTCAACCAGTTCCTCGTCGCCGCCGACGAACCCATGCTGTTCCACACCGGTCCGAGGCGGATGTTTCCGCTCGTCTCCGAAGCCGTGGCGAGCATCGTTCCGCTCGACCGGCTGCGCTGGATCGGCTTCGGCCACGTGGAGTCCGACGAGTGCGGGGCGATGAACGAATTCCTCGCCGCCGCGCCGCATGCCCAGGTGGCTCACGGCGCCCTCGGGTGCATGGTCTCGCTCGACGACCTGTGCGACCGGCCGCCGCGCAAGCTGGCCGACGGCGAAGTCATCGACCTGGGCGGCATGCGCGTTCGTCATATCGACACGCCGCACGTTCCGCACAACTGGGAGTCGCGAGTCCTGTTCGAGGAAACCACCGGGACGCTGTTCTGCGGCGATCTCTTCACCCACACCGGCGACGGACCGGCCCTCACCGACGGGGACATCGTCGGACCCGCTCTCGCGGCCGAAGAGATCTTCCATGCCACGGCACTGTCCCCGGCCACCGCCGTGACGATCCGGCGCCTGGCCGCCCTGCAGCCGCGGACCCTGGCCCTCATGCACGGTTCGTCCACGCGAACCCGGTGCGCCGAGGCTCTCGCGCAACTCGCGGACGCCTACGATTCGATGCTCATCCCCGCCTGAGGACACGACCATGGACAAGCTGAGCCTGCAAAACCCCTTGTTCGCGACCTACGTCGTCGCGGCCACGATCATGATCCTGAAGGCTGTCAGCATGTCGTGGCTGACCGTCGTGCGCATGATGAGCGTCAAGGGCGGGTTTCGTTCGCCGGAGGATCTGAAGAAGACACCGCTGAACCCGGCCCCCGACCCGAAGCAGCTCGAGCCCGACGAACGTGTCGAGCGGATCCGGCGGATCCAGCTCAACGACCTGGAGAACCTGCCGTTCTTCCTCGTCGCCGGCTTTCTCTACGTGATGACAGACCCCTCGCTGCTGCTCGCGCAAGTCCTCCTGTACGGGTACGTCGTATCCCGGCTCCTGCACTTCGCCGCCTACATGACCGCCCGAACCCACGACACGCGCGCAACGCTGTGGACCGTGGGTTCGCTCATCCTCATTTTCATCACCGTGCGGACCTTGATCGCGGCGCTCGCCAGTTGACACCGGGGCGCGATCGCGCGGCTGCAAGCGTCGCGTCCCGAAGGCCTGCGAAGGCCGATCGCTTCCGACATCAATCGAGCAACGAGGGACGAATGACCGATCTGTCCGGTTTCGCGATCACCAGGAAGTGGCCCGCAAAGCACCCCGACCGGATCCAGCTCTACTCGTTTCCCACGCCCAACGGCGTCAAGGTCGCAGTCATGCTCGAGGAGACCGGACTGCCGTACGAGCCCCATCTGGTGCGCTTCGACAGCAACGACCAGATGTCCGCGGAATTCGGTTCGCTGAATCCGAACAACAAGATCCCGGCCATCCTCGATCCCGACGGCCCGAACGGCAATCCCTTCGCCCTGTTCGATTCGGGTGCGATCCTGATCTATCTGGCCGAGAAATCGGGCCGGTTCCTGCCTCGGGACGCCGCACGCCGTTACGAGACGCTGCAGTGGCTGATGTTCCAGATGAGCGGGATCGGCCCGATGTTCGGTCAAGTCGGTTTCTTCAACCGGTTCGCCGGAAAGGGCTACGAGGACAAGCGTCCGCTCGAGCGCTACATCGCGGAAGCCAGGCGCCTGTTGGGCGTACTCGAGCGGCGGCTGGAAGGCCGTGACTGGATCATGGGCGATACCTACACCATCGCCGACATCGCCACGTTCCCATGGGTCGACAACCTGGTCGGCTTCTACGAAGCCGGCGACCTCGTTGGTATCTCGAATTTCGAG
>JAHEEJ010000105.1 GCA_024640705.1 Deltaproteobacteria bacterium | reverse complement strand
GCCACATGTTGCCGAGCCCGACCGCGGATCCGATCGCGGCCAGGATGAACCCGCGCTTGCTCGTCCACTGCTCTCTCGGAACGCCGGCCATCGATACACCCCATCGCTGTTCATTGCAGCTGAGTGCCCAGGGGGAGCTGCGATGCGCGGCGACAACGCGCAAATCGCAGCGTGGCAAGCATACACGGGCGGATCGAGTATCGCCCGGTTGGCTGGGAGCGCGACCCCGGGATGGGGTTGTGCGACGCCGCGAAAGCTTTGGCCGAAGGCCAACGCGCAGCGAAGGCCATGGGCTCGATCCGCGATCTGCGCCAGAAGTGATACGATGCCCGTCAGTCATCGCGAGGAATTTCATGAGCGCAGTCATCGAACATCGCGCGAACGCAACTCGAACCTGAACCCATCATGGCCCCCCGCACACCTCGCTACCGACTCGACCCCGGTGTCCGACCCCGGCGAGTGCACGTCCACGTCGAGGTCGACCCGCAGCGAAGCAGCGCGTATCGCGGCGAAGTCGCGCTCGAGATCGAACTCGACAAGAGCCGCCGCTCCATCCGCCTTCACGCCGTCGACCTGAGGGTGTCGAAACCGAGAATCGAGATCGCGGGCCGGGTCCGCCGCGGGCGCGTGACGAAACTCCCCGCGACCGGGATGATCGCGGTCGAATTCGACAAAGCCGTGCCCGCTGGTGCAGCCGTCTTGCGTCTCGGGTTCGCCGGTCGGCTGCGCAAGGATCTCTGCGGACTCTACGGCGTCTCGGTGGGCGATCGCCGTTACGCGTTTACGCAGTTGGAAGCCGCGGACGCGCGCAAATTCTTTCCGTGCTTCGACGAACCCTCTCTGAAGGCGCGCTTCGAGATCTCCGTCACGACCAGCGCCGCCAACAAAGTGATCTCCAACGGACAGGCGCGCAGAACCGAGCGGCACGCGGACGGCCGCAAGACCGTCCATTTCGCGCAAACGCCGCCGCTTTCGACCTACCTGCTCGCCCTCGCCGTCGGCGATCTCCAGGCCTCGAAACCCGTGTCCTTGGGCCCGACCCAGATTCGCATCTGGCACACGCCCGGCAAGCGAGCGCAGACGTCGTTCGGCCTGGAGGTCGCGCGCGAGTGTCTGCGGCGGCTCGAACACTACTTCGGCCTCCCCTACCCCTACTCGAAACTCGACCTCGTGGCGGTGCCGGATTTCGAATTTGGCGCGATGGAGAACGCCGGTGCGATCTTCTTTCGCGAGACCCTGCTGCTGATCGACGTCCGTAGCGCCACCCTGAACGAGAAGAAGAGAGCCGCCGAGGTCATCTGCCACGAGCTCGCCCACATGTGGTACGGCGATCTGGTCACGATGGCATGGTGGGATGATCTCTGGCTCAACGAAGCATTTGCAACCTGGATGGCGTTCGCGATCCTCGACGACTGGAAGCCAGAGTGGAAGATGTGGCTCGACTTCCAGCACGGCACGGCCTCCGCACTCGAACTCGACGCGCTTCGGCACACGCACCCGATCTACTGCCGCGTGCGCACACCCGACGAAGCAGACGAAAATTTCGATCGGATCACCTACGAAAAAGGAGCTGCCGTCGTCCGCATGATCGAGCGCTATCTCGGCGCTACGACATTCCGCCGCGGTGTTCGCGCCTACATCCGCAAGCACCGAGAAGGCAACACCGTCGCGGCCGACCTGTGGGACGCGCTTTCCAAAGCGTCGGGTGAAGAGGTGGGGCCCCTCGTTCGACCCTGGATCGAACAGGAGGGCTATCCGGTCGTCGAGATCCGGCGCGCGAAATCCGCAGGGCGCCCGGTGATCGAGTTCCACCAGCGGCGCTTCCTCGAGCAACCCGCCCGCAAACACGCGGCATCCCAAAAACCGCTCATCCGCTGGCCGATTCCCTGGGTGGGTCGCATGGGTGGCGGGCGGGGCGGGCAAGGCAAGCTCGAACGGCGCCTACTCAGAGGTGCCAGGGACCGCATGGCGTTGAAGCACTCGCCGATCTTCGTCTACGGAAATGCGAACGAGGGCGGGTTCTTCCGCCCGCTGCACGATGCCGACGAGGTCCGCCGACTGTCCAAATCACTCGGCTCGCTCAAGGCCGTCGAACGGATGGGGTTGATCGACCATCAATGGGCGCTGGTGCGAGCGGGGCAATCGAGTATCGGGTCGATGCTCGACCTGGCCGGCGGCTTCGCGCACGAACCCGACGCCGACGTGCTCGCGACGCTGCGCAAACCGCTGTCATTCATTGCGAACTCGCTGATTCCGGACGCGGCACCAGATTGCGCTGGCCCGATGCAGTCGTGGCTGCTCGACCACTTCGAAGAACCCTTCGCAAAATTGGGATGGAAGCCGGCCGCGCACGAACCCGACGAGGTTCGATTGACGCGTGCGGTCCTGCTGGGCATCGTTGGAGGCATCGCCGGGTCGCCCCACGCCCTCGAAATCTCGCATCGCCAATGCGATCGCTATCTCGGCAACCGCCGCTCGATCGATCCAAACCTCGCAGACGCAGTCGTCTCACTCGGCGCGCGGGGCGGGGACGCAGCCCTCCACCGCCGCTTCGTCGACGCCGCAATGACATCTGAAAGCGCGCAGGAAAAGCGCCGCTTCCTGCTCGGGCTGGGAGATTTTCGCGACGAGAAACTGATCGACAGAACCCTGACCTTTGCGCTGACCGACGCGGTTGCGACCCAGGATGTGGCCTTCTTGCTCATGCGCCTTTTCGCAAACCCCGCGGCACGCGAACGCACCTGGGCATTCATGCAGCGCCGCTGGGATCGGATCCGCAAAAGGGTTCCCCCGCACATGTGTAGCTATCTGATCGAAATGACACCCGCACTGCTCACGAACGCGCACAAGCGCGAAGTCGCGAAATTCTTCCGCGCGAACCCGGTACCCACCGGAGAGCGGGCGCTGCGTCAGGCCCTCGAGCGTTTCGACTGGTACCGGGGCTTCCGAGAAACGGCGGCGAAGGATCTCGTCGAATGGATACGGACTTGACCCGCTAGCGAGTAAACCTCGACGTCACTTCTCAGCGTTGCGAGCAGCCTGGGCTCGATAGAACTGATCGATGAACTCCGTGAAATCGCGGAGGTGCTGGGGTCGTTCATCCTGCCAGTAACGGCGCATCGATTTTCGCTTGATGTCGGCCAGATAAGACGACTCCCACGATTCCCAGAGATCCTCTTCGATCATCGAGTTCCGATAGCTGTAGAAGACGCTCTCGAAATTGCTGAACACCCTCTCGCCGTAGGCTTCGAATCGGATCCGCTCTCCCTCCGTGAGGTTGTCGTAGTCCTCGTCTGCTCTCAGGACGATGCGACCCACGTCTTCGTTGTCACTCAGGCTCTCCGCGATCCGCAGGGTGGACTCGATCATGGCGTGATGCATGCTCGATCGCACGGCGCGGGTGTTGTGCCGGATCTGGACTGCGAGATAGACCAGGGTGACCACGACTGCGAGTCCAGAGATGAACTCGCCCAGGCTTCCCAACTCGTTCAGCGTCACGCTCGAACCCTCTCTCCTGATTTCCCGGTCGCCGCATCGCTGGTTCGACCGATCGCATCCGGCCCCATCCAACCGGATCGCGACCTCCAGAGAAGGACGAGCGGATCCTCTATCCTGCGCCAGTGTCGCGGCAGATGCGACACGTGCGCAAGAGGGGCGGCTTCGAATGCCGAGCATCGCTGAATTACGCCAGATCCTGAAGCGAATCGACGGCCGGAGCTACAACGCCTACCACGAAATCCGGGGCGAATTTGCGCTGGACGCATTCACGCTCTGCGTCGATCACGTCCAGGGAGACCCGTTTGCAACACCCTCCAAGCTCCGATTGAGGGTCGACCAGGGCCTGGCGCGGCTGCCTGAAGAACTCTTCGACAATCCCGTGAGGCGCCTCGCCTTCGAAGACTTTTTGGCTCGGCGCGTCCACCGCGCAGCGCGCGACGACGCGAAGTCGCGCGGCGAGCGACTCGGCAGCGGCAAGAGCGGCGTCGTGCTCGTGGATGCGGGCGGCCAGGAGGTGCTGAAGAGAACTGCGACCGTCTTGTCCCCGGGGTGGGTCGAGGTCCGCCTGGAAGTCGGACTTCCCGCAAACCGTCGCCGGATCCTGGGGCGCGTAGCCGAGAGGCTGCTCTGCGACCGGCTCTTCGCGATCGCCGAAGCCTCACTCGTGCAGCCGCCTACGGATGAAGCCCGTCATTTCGTCGATTGCATCGAGAATCAAGAGGCGATACGCGGCCAGCTCTCCTCACTGGGCCTGATTGCATTCGTGGGTAACGGCTCCCGCCTGCCCCGGGAGAGCGGTGCAAGCGATCGGCCGCTCGTGGCGGAAAACGTCGTCGCGTTCGAGGCTCCGGAATCGCTCCGGGTCGGAATCGATCTGCTCCACCCGGTAGACATCGGCGGCTCGGTCTGCAGTTCGATCGAGGGGCTCGGCGTTCGGAAGGGTGTCACGCTGATCGTGGGGGGTGGCTACCACGGAAAGTCGACCCTGCTCGACGCGATCGAGCGCGGGGTGTATCCGCACATCCCGGGAGATGGGCGGGAGTGGGTGATCAGCGATCACAGCCTCGTCAAGATTCGCGCAGAAGACGGCCGACGAGTGGAAAAAGTCGACATCGACGCATTCATTCGCAATCTCCCGCAAGGCCGCAGCACGACGGCATTCGAGAGTGATGACGCCAGTGGATCGACCAGTCAGGCGGCGAGCCTCGTCGAAGCACTCGAGGCCGGAGCATCGGGCTTGTTGCTCGACGAGGACACATCGGCAACCAATTTCATGGTGCGCGACGCCCGCATGCAGGCGCTGATCCAGAAGCAGCACGAGCCGATCACACCGTTCGTGGAGCGCGTCCGCGAGCTTTGCGAAGCCCTCTCGGTGTCGACCGTGCTGGTGATGGGTGGGTGCGGAGACTACTTCGACACCGCCGATACGGTGATTGCATTGCGGGATTTTCTTCCGCTCGAGGTCACCGAAGAGGCGAGATCCATCGCCACGAACGCCAGTTCGTCACGCCAGAAGGAAGCAGTCGATCCCGTGGGAGCGGTCGCGCAGCGAATTCCGCTGAGGGGCAGCATCGACGCTTCGCGCGGCCGCAAGCGGGTTTCGATCCGAGCGCGCGCTCTCGACCAGATCGAATTTGGCCGCGAGGAAATCGACCTGCGCGGAGTCGAGCAACTCGTGGACAGAAGCCAGACCCGAGCCATCGCCGCGGCCATCTACTTCGCCGCAGAGCGCTTGATCGATGGCGATCGCACGCTTCGAGACGTACTCGATCAGCTCGACGAACTCTTCGATGAACGGGGCCTCGATGAACTCGACCCCTGCTTCCGCGCGGGCCACCACCCGGGAAACTTCGCGCGACCCCGGCGCTTCGAGCTGGCTGCGGCGATCAACCGGCTGCGCAGCCTGCAGATGCGCCAATCCGGAAAACACGATTCCTGACGCGGACCTACGCTGCGGAAACGGGCTGCCGAAAGCCCGAACCGACGCAGCCGAGCCCCCTTCGCAAAATAATCGATCCCCGGAACGAACCGATTGCCAGCTCGCGCGTACAACGGAGTAGAGGGCAAGCAATCCGAACGGCTGCCCTGGCAGCCAGACACCGCGGAGGAGGAATCGAGATGACAGCCAAGACGTGCCCCTGGTGCGCGGAACAGATCGCCATGCAGTCCATCCGCTGTCGCTACTGCGGAAGCCGCGTTTCGGGAGGGCTGCGAAACCCGGGCGAATGGCACCGGGACTATCCGGGGCGACGCGTCGCAGGCGTCTGCACAGCCATCGCACACCAAATGCGTATTTCGGTCTCTGCCGTCAGGGTGGGCTTCGTGCTGCTGGCGCTCTTTCACGGTCTCGGTTTTGCGCTCTACGCTGTTCTATGGTTCGTGCTACCCGATCGACCGGGCGGACGAAACGGACTCGATCGGTTGCTCGATGCGTTTCGCGCCCTTTTCGATCAACCTGGAACGGCGGCGGCGCCCCGTAACACGGGGACCGAGACAACGGACGCCTCCGCAGGAGAGCCAGCCAGCGGATGCGCTCCGACGAGGACCTGATGGCAGCGGTGGCGAGCGGCGATGAAGCCGCGCTCGCAGCGCTGATCGATCGCTACGCGGCTGGCGTGCACGCCTATCTGCTTCGTCACAGCGGCAACCGCGAAGATGCCGACGACCTGCTCCAGGAAACCTGGGTACGGGTTGCCCGCTCGGCGAAGAGCTTCGACACCGCGCGGCGGTTTCGAAGTTGGATCTTCGGGATTGCGACCAATCTCGCGCGCGATCTGTTTCGCCGCCGGATGACGAAGGAGCGCGCATTGCGCACACTTGCGCTGAGCCCCCCCGCGACGCCCGGCGCGGATTCGGCCGATCGCGGCGAACTGCGCGCGCGCATCGCCGAACTGCCCGAGAACATGCGGGCGGTGCTGCTGTTGCGTTACTTCGAGGGCATGAACGAGGCCGAAATGGCCGATGCCCTCGAAATTCCCCGCGGAACGGTCAAGAGCCGTCTGCACGCGGCGCTGCGCGAACTGCGCGGTGGATACGGAGTTGCCAGGTGAACTGCGAAGCGAGACAAGAGCAACTCGAGCAGATCGCCTTCGAGGGCGGAAGCGAAGCGCTCGTCGAAGAGCAGCGCGAACACCTCGAGACCTGCGCCGATTGTTCCTCCCACTTCGCGCTGCTCCAGCAGTTGATCGACGAGGCGCGCGACGCGCGGCCCGAAGCGATTTCTCCACAGCTGCGGGCTTCGGTCCACGAGCGAGCGGCTCGCGCGCTGCGGGCCTCCCGTGCGAACCCGATCTTCCGCGGGGATATCGCGGCGCCACTCGCCGTCGCGCTGCTGGCCCTGCCGATCGCGATTGGACAGGGTTGGCTCTGGACCCAGGGGCTTTCCTACCTGCTCGAACCCTGGCTGCCGACCTCGGTTCTCACCGGACTGACGATCTTCTACGCCGCCTCGGCGGCGCTGACATTGGGCGGGCTCTACGGGTCGCTCCCGTTCGCCATCGCCTATGCGAACCGCAACCGCCTGGAGGCCCCATGAGCGAAATGAAGCAATGCCCCTGGTGCGCGGAATCGATCCGCGCGGAAGCCATCAAATGCCGCTACTGCAGCAGCATGGTGGATCCCGGCGCGCGCCTGCGCGGCCTCACCGAGCAGTGGATCCGACCCTACCAGGGCCGATCCCTGGCCGGCGTCTGCATGGGACTCGCCGAACAATTCGGGGTGTCGGTCACGATTCTGCGGCTCGCCTTCGTGCTCGGGTTCGTTTTTTCCGGCGGCATGTTCCTGATCGTCTACGTCATTCTCTGGATCATCATGCCCAACGAATCCGAATTTCGGAAAGACGTGATCGACCGCACGTAGAAACGTCCGACTCGCTTACGGGAGGGCTGGGCTGGCAGCCCCCATCGACTCCCTCAGCGCCCGCGCCTTCTCGGCAGATTCGCGCCCGCGCGGCGTCAACCTGCCGTAGAGTTGGCTCGATAGGTCGAAAAGGCGAATCGCCTCGACCCGCTGCCCGTCCTCGAGCATCAAAGACGCCACCAACCACGCCGCATCTGCGAGATGCGTGTCCAGATAGGTGGCTTTGTGGACGCGATACGCCACCTGATCCGACGTGGTGTCGGTCGAACGCATGGCCTCGTTGATCTCCGTTTCGCGAAGGCTGAGGTTCAGGCTCAACGCAGCGCGGTAGGCGGCCACCGTCACGCCGAGATCGATATACGGGATCACGTTCTCTTCGATCCCGCCGGGTCCGAATTCGCGGCGTCGCAGCGAGCGAACGATTCTGATGTTGGGCGCGTCGAGGGCGAGCGAATCACCGGTCGGATTCATCAGGGTATCGACGCCTTCGAGTACGTGGATGGCACCGTAGAGGTGCAGGATCTCGTGCGCGAGCACCCGGCTCCGAATCGCGCCGGGCGCGACGCGAACCGCCAGGCTTCGCCCGATGAACTCCGCAACCCCTTTCTTGTAGACGGCGTCATCGCCCGGAACGCGGTGACCCGTCATCACCGCAAAGATTCCCTCGGCCGACGGACGCGTTTCGGCCAGGAATGCTTCGTGGATCGAATCGAGGTCGTTCGGCGTGTCGCCCAGATCGAACGGAAGCATCGCGATCGGCACGAAGCGCGTCTCGAGGGCCGAGTCCAACATGGCCGAGGTGGAGAGCCACAAGTTCCGCAGCTGGAATTGCCAGTCGGGCTGCATCCGGATCAACTCGTCGGCGTACAGATGGACGGGAACGATGCGATGCCCCCTCCATTCATCGCTGAGGACGTAGAGCTGTCGGATTGCAGCCAGGGAAGCGGCCGGATCGAGGTCGGCGAGCCAAACGGCTCGCTCGAGAAACGCGATGGCTCGATCGGTGTCGCCACGCTCCGCCAGCACCCCGGCGGCAGCGACGAGCGCCTTCGGGTCGTAGGGGTGCT
The DNA here is from genome assembly GCA_024640705.1 of Deltaproteobacteria bacterium. GTDB lineage: Bacteria > Myxococcota_A > UBA9160 > UBA9160 > SMWR01 > JACZVU01. Next base: position 2,128 of record JAHEEJ010000105.1, on the reverse strand, counting down.
TCAGCGCTCGAAAGACGAGATCGTCGGGCTTCGCAATGCGGCTCGTGGAAGCGGGGCCGGTGATCTCCGCAAGTCGCGCATGCGCCCGAGAGTGAGAGCTGTCGAGCTCGATGACCTGGGCGAGGTATCCGTATTCCGCTTCCCCATCTCCAGCGCGTCGCTCCACTTCGGCAAGGCGAAGCAGTTCTGCCACGGCGCTCGAGTCGGTCGGGACTTCGGGTTCCAACGCGGCGGTTTCCGAAGCCGCGACCGGGAGATTCGCGGGAACCGCGGGCGCCACCGATACAAGGGGCACCGGTTCCCCCGCGCACGCCCAAACCATTGCAGCGCAAAGCGACGCGAGAATGCGAAAACCGATTACGGCCGGGGGAATCTTGAATCCCCCCTCGGTTCGAATGGACACCCCCCTCCAATCGGTGCGAAGTCCTCACGCCTCAAGGCAAAACGTCTGCGAAAATGCGGATGGCGATGGTTCGAGACCGTCGCGGAGAGCGACCGAGCAGCGGCCGGCAACGGCCTCAGCCCGGAGAAGGCGCGAGGATGGCGAGCACGATCAGACGCTCTTTGGCGTCGTTGCGAATCCCGTGGGCAACCCCCTCGGGCGCGACCAGCATCTGGCCCGCCTCCATCGGAATCTCGCGGCCCTCGAGCAGGAAGCGGCCCCTTCCCGAGAGCACGTGATACACCTTGTCCATGCCCGAGTGGGCGTGGAGCGAGTGCTCCTGGCCGGGCTCGAAGGAATTGAGGCCGACCAGGATCCGATCCGAGCGAAAGAGGGTCGCCTTGCCCATCTTGTCGGCTGCGAAAACGGCGTGTTCTTCGGGGCGAATCGCTTCCAGATCTTCCACCGGCCTCTCCAGACTGATTGATCGTCGGCCGAATGATAACCTGCGACCCGAGCGGCCGCTGGATTTGATTCGCGCCGGCCCGCTGGGCAGCTGGCGTTCGTTCATTAGAATCGCAACCGAGGTGGTCGCCCTTGCCTGAAAACTCCACGGAAAATTTGACGCCGAAAAGCGAACCCGGTGCCGGGGAGGTTCGGAGCTTTGGCGGTCCGGCGCTGATCCGGCTGCTTCGCCCCCACCAGTGGTCGAAGAACCTGCTCGTCTTCGCGGCGGCCATCTTCGCCAATGAGCTCTTCATCCCGCGATCGGCGAGCCTCGCCGCACTCGCGTTCGTCACCTTCTGCCTGGCGTCGTCCGCGGTGTACATCGTCAATGACATCATGGATGCAGAAGTCGACCGCCAACACCCCGTGAAGCGCTCGAGACCGATCGCTGCGGGAGAGATCGGGGTCGGATTGGCCATCTGGCTCGCCGCCGCGCTCGCACTCGCAGCGCTCGGACTCGCGCTGACGATCAACGTACCGTTCACGATCGCAATTACGACCTACATGACGCTCGTACTTTTCTATTCGATCGCCGGCAAGCACATCGTGATATTCGACACGATGTTGGTCGCGGTGGGCTTCGTGCTCCGAGCCGTCGGCGGTGCGCTGGCGATCCAGGTTCCGTCGTCGGAATGGTTCATCTTGTGCACGTTCTTCGCGGCACTCTTCCTGGCGCTCTCCAAACGCCGGGCTGAAATGATCTCGCAAGATGGCGGCGCCGCGGGTCATCGCGCCGTGATCGGCGAGTACAGCGAGTCGGGGCTCGCCACCTACACGTCCACCGCCATTGCGGCGACGGTGATCACCTACTCACTCTATGCGATCGATTCCGCCCCGCTGTTTCCGCTGCTCCCGCTGACGGTGCCCTTTGTGCTGTTCGCGGTGTTTCGCTACCACCACCTCGTAGAGACGGCGGGATTCGGCGAGCGCCCCGAGGAAGTCTTCCTGCACGATCGGACTTTCCAGGTCTGTGTTGTCGCGTTTCTCGCGCTGTCGATGACGGCCATCTATCTGGAGATCTGAAATCATGCCGCGATCACTCGCAGATTTCGTTCGCGAAGCCCTCGAAGTCATCGAGGAGATCTCACCCGAAGGTGCCGCGCAGATTCTCGAGAAAGCGGATCAAGCGGGCTGGGATTTCATCGACGTGAGGGAGCCCGACGAGTATGCGGCGGGACACATTCCGGGCGCTCGAAATTACCCGCGCGGTTTTCTCGAAGTGCGCGCCGACCTCGAGCA
>JAHEEJ010000426.1 GCA_024640705.1 Deltaproteobacteria bacterium | reverse complement strand
TCAGGCGCTTCGTCCAGCGTCGCCTGCTCAACGCCGCAGCCGCGGAGGACGTGGTGCAAAATGTCTTGATCTCGATTCACCGGGCGCGCGGCAGCTACCGGGCGGAGCGCAGATTCACGCCGTGGCTGCACGCGATCGCCCGCAATGCGATCGTCGACCAGGCCCGACAGCAGCTGCGGCGCTCGCATCGGGAAGTTTCGCTGGAAGCCGACGGTGTCGCAGAACCCGCCACGGCCCCCGTCGAGCCGGCGGGCCATCGCCTTCCTCCGGAACTCGAGGGCGCGCTGCGTGCGCTGCCGGACGCACAGCGAGAGGCCGTCGAATTGATTCACCTGCACGGCTATTCGATCGCCGAAGCCGCCGAGCGGGCGGGTGTGACGAAGGCCGCGCTGAAGGTGCGCGCACACCGAGGCTACCGCGCGATGCGCGCGCACATCGAAGCCCTGGGCGTCGAGGAGGGCGGCTGATGACGGGCCGGTCGACCGAGGATCTCGTGCAGCAGCTCGTCCGGAATCTTCTTCCGGTGAAGCCGATCGCTCGCTTGCGGGTTGCCACCGCGGGGGTGGTTGCGCTGTGGGTCGCCGCAGTCGTCGCGACGGCTTGGATGACCGGTGCGTGGCCGCGCCTCGGCGACACGGAGTTCTGGCTGGATCCGGTTGCGATCACCATCCTAATCGGGTTGGGGTGCGTCGCCGCAGCTGCAGTCGTGGCCGCGTTGGCGAGCGCCATCCCGGGCCGGGAGCGGCTGGCACAGGCGAGCGGAATCGGTGCGGGATTGGCGGCGATCGGTTTGATCGGCTGCGGACTCTGGGCGGTCGGCGGCACCGCGACCGAATCCGCCGGGGGTCTGTTTGCGGGCTGCGCGAGCTGCCTCGTGCACGCGCTCGTACTCGCGATCCCGGCCGCGTTGGCGGCCAGCTACTACCTCTCGCGCGGTGCTCCAAAACATCGTCGGTTCGCCTCGGGCGTTGCGGCGGCGGGCGCAGCGGGTCTCGGCGCGCTGGCCGTACACGCCACCTGCAGCATGGCGGGTGGCTTCCACCTGCTGCTCGGCCATTGCTTGACTCCGATGATTGCGGGACTCGTGTTTGCGCTGCCGCTCGCCTGGCTCATCCAGCGTTGGTCCCACGCCGCATCCGAGTCGTGAGTGAGCCGCCGCTGCTGTTGATCCGGCACGCCGAGTCGAGTTGGAACGCGGCGGGTCGCTGGCAGGGACACGGCGATCCGCCGCTCTCCGATCGCGGCGTCGCGCAGGCGCATGCGCTCGCGAGTGAACTTGCCCGCGAACAGCTCGATGTCATCGTTTCGAGCGATCTGCGCCGCGCAGCCGAAACCGCCGCGATTCTCGCGCAAGCGAGGGGGCTGCGGCCGCTGCTGAACCCGCGTCTGCGCGAACTCGATCTCGGCGATTGGGAGGGCCTGACGCGCGACCAGATCGAGCGCAAGGACGGCGCCGGCTTGCGGCGCTTCGACGCCGGGGATCTCGACGTGCGGCCCGGAGGCGGCGAGAACCTGCGCGAGATCGAGCAGCGCGCGCGCTCGGCCGTGACCGAACTCGTGCGTGCGCACCCGGGCCGGCGGCTGGCCCTCGTCACACACCTGGGTGTGATCCGCGCACTGTCCTCTGGAGTGGGTTTGGGCAACGCGTGCTGGCGGCGATGCGCCTCGGCGGAGATGGTCGACGCAGTCCGCGCAGGAGAGACCGAGTCGAGACGATCGCCCGGCTGACCGCTGCTCCGGCGCAATGACGCGCCGCGAGGAGCCGGTACGGCGCTCAGGCGGCCGCGAGTTTCGCGAGTGCGAAGGTCGCGAAACTCAGGACGAGCAGGAAGCCGCACATGTCCGTGACGGTCGTGAGGATCGGGCCCGAGGCCAGCGCGGGGTCGAATCCGAACCGGCGCAGCACGAGTGGCACGACGCCGCCGATCGAAACCGCGACGAAGGTGTTGATCGCCAGCGCCGAGCCCACGACCAGCGCGAGCGCGAGGTTTCCCTTCCAGAGCCAGGCCGCACCGCCGATCAGGCAGCCGAGCGCGAGGCCGTTGAGACAGCCGATCGAAGCCTCTTTCCACCAGATGCGAAGCGCATCCGACGGTCGCGCGACGCCGAGGGAGAGTTCCCGCAGGCTCACCGCAACGGCCTGATTGCCCGAGCAGCCGCTCATGTCGGAAATGATCGGCAAGAAGACCGCCAATGCGATCGCCGCCTGCAGCGTATCTTGATAGAGCGCGATCACGCTGGCTGCCGCGATGTTCAACAGGATGTTGAGGGAGAGCCACGCCAGCCGGCGCCGGGACCGGGTCAGCAGCGGCAGTGAGCGCAATTCTTCGCCGCTGATGATGCCGCGGCTCTTGAGTTCGTCGGCGTGCGCCTGGTCGACCCGCGCCTCGTCGATGTCTTCGCGGAGCAGGACGCCCTCGATCTTGAGTGCGTCGTTGGTGACGGGAATCCCGAGGAATTCGTATTGATCGAAGAGTTCGAACAGATCCTGAAGCGGAGTCGACGCGCGGACCGAGATCGGATTCGGAATCATCAGGGATTCGACCGATCGTTGTCGGCGGGCCAGCAAAAGGTCGCGCAGCGGCAAGACCCCGATCAGCTCACCGCGCTCTCCCAACGCATAGACGTACTGCAGCGCAAAATCCGCGTAGCGTTCGACGTTTTCTCGCAGATGTTCGATCACCTCCTGCGCGGTGAGCGACGCGGGGATGGCGACGAACTCCGTGTGCATGAGGCCACCCGCGGTGTCGTGCGGATACTGGAGCAGGTGGCGCAACGACTCCGTCGTCTCAGGCGTTGCCTCGGCGAGGATCGCGTCGGCGTCCTCGGCATCGAGGCGCGCGACGATGTCCGCTCGCTCGTCGCTCCAGAGTTCTTCGAGGATCTCTGCGGCGTCGTGTGGGTGCAGTTCGCCAACGGCCTCGGCGGCGTGGGCGTCGGGGAT
>JAHEEJ010000425.1 GCA_024640705.1 Deltaproteobacteria bacterium | reverse complement strand
GGAATTCTCCGAATCAAGTTCATCCCAGAGCCGCAAACGTGGACGATGCTGGTCGCGGGGGCTTCTCTGCTCGGGTTGGGTACACGGATGCGAGGGCGCTGATCGCCGCAGCAACATCGCTTGCGGAGACGCCGGTGAATATTCACCAACGTCCCCGCCTGCAAGAGTCAGTCGAATCTAGTCGCAGATGAGCCCGCGCTCGGCGATTACCGCATCGACAATTGCTCTACAGACCGCGCCATTGCGGTCCGTGACGGGCCCGCTTCGCAAAATCTTCGGTTCGACAGTGAAGTCCGTCCACATACAGAAGTTCACACCGGACCCCGCGCCGCTCGTCTGCGCTTCGTCGAAGATTGCAGAGAACGGAAGTCCACCGTAAGGCGTCTGGTCGCAGCGCGTGAGTTCGACCGGATGATTCCAGACTTCCTCGGCCGAATAGCAAGGGCACACTTCGAGGCAGGGCATCTCAGGATCATTTTCGGTGCGTCGCCGGTTGTAATTGTCGAGAAGGCGACCGCACTCGGGATCGTCTGAATTCGGACAGTCCCGCCGCTCGCAGTAGTTGACACAAAGAGCCTGAAGGCCGGGCGTCCGATACGGGTTGTAGGCGAACTCTGTGCAAATGCCCTCGCTCGATTCGGCTGCTGTCGGCCTCTCGGCCTGCGCGTCGGCCATGCATGCGATGACTAGCGCCGATGCGAGTGCTGCGATCACTTTCGAGTGCATGGTGGATCCTCCCTATTCGATTTCCACCGACATCGAAAAAGCATACACGGTCCCGGCTGGATCGCCTCTATTTTCGTTATCACCAGAGCTGACATGCCCAACCTCGCGATCTGGTCAATCGGAATTCAACTGGGACCCAATGTCTCTCGCTTACTTGGTTTTACAGCGCTACGTCGGCGGTGTCAGGGGCTGCCTCCCGCTGGCATCGTCTTCTCGGATTCGGCGACAAGCGTAGAGGAGCAAGTCGCGGTTGGCGTCAGTTCGTCTCGAACAGACTCCCCGCTGCCCAGTTGGCCTCGTCCGGCGCCTCGCGGTTCTGCCCACCGCTGACCGACGAGTTTCTTCATCTACAGGGACCTCTACAGGGACGTTGGCGAATATCCACCAATCTCAAGCACTGCCACACACTTCAAAGCGTTAAGCAGCAATCAGCCCCAGCACTGCGAGAGTGCGGTGGATTCGTCGGCCGCGGACCGGAGGACGACGCAGGCGTACTCGAGTACGCCGAAGGAGCCCGCAGGGAGAAACCGGCGAAGACGCCGCGCGCGCTCTCCCCCAACCCCAAATCAGAACCAGGCTTGCGAGAGTGTGGCGGATTCGTCCGCCTCGGACCGGACGGCGACGCAGGCGTACTCCAGTACGCCGAAGGAGCCGGGAGGGAGAAGCGGGCGAAGACGCCGCGCTATCGCAAGCCTGGTGGCGTCCCCAACGGGACTCGAACCCGTGTTGCCGCCTTGAAAGGGCGGAGTCCTAGGCCACTAGACGATGGGGACGCGCTAGGCAAGCGGCGGGAATATTGCGCAAAACTGCCCTTCCCGCCCGCCAGCGGCCGGGGATCTCTCAATCATTGATCGACCACCGCCCAGAGGTACCAGGCCCCCACCGAGCGGTAGGGCCGCCAACATTCGGCGAGGCTCGCGAGTTCTTTGGGTTTCGGCAGATCTTCGAGTTCGTAGACGATCTGCGCTCCCTTCCTCACCCCGTAGTCGCCGACGGGTAGGACGTCGGGGCGGCCGAGCGAGAACATCAGCAGCATGTGGGCCGTCCACTCGCCGATGCCCCGGACCTGGGTGACGGCGTCGACGACGTCTTGATCGGGCATGCGGCGCAGGCGGCGGTTGCAGAGGGACTTGTCGGCGAACGCGCTCGCGACGCCTCGAATCGCGGCGATCTTCTGGCGCGAGAGCCCGTCGGACCGCAGCTCTTCATCCGTCGCGGCCAGCAGACGTTCGGGGCGCGGAATCCGCCCTCCGAAGCGGGCCTGCACCCGCTTGAGAATGGCCCCCGCGGCCGAGCCCGCGAGCTGTTGGTAGACGACCGATCGGACCAGCATCCGGTAGGGATCGCCGCTGGCCTCGAGCCCGCAGGGGCCCACCCGCCGGATCACGGCCCCGAGCGCGGGGTCGCGGCGGCGCAGGCTGCGGCGGGCGCGCTCGAGCAGTTCGGGGTCGATCCTGGGGTGCATCGGGGCAGCATAACGCGTTGCGGGCCCGGCATTTTCGCGCCCTGCCCCGGCACCCGAAATTTCCGGCCCCGAAGAGTCGTTTTTTTCGTTGGATCGCCGATAAGCAGCTAGAAGGGGTACCCGCACAATGAGCCAAGCAAAACCCGGCCCGGATGGGGCCGGCCCGAAGCCCGTTCAGCGCTCGGAGCCGCGCCCGCCGCTCGGCCTCGATGAGTTGCTCGAAATTCTGCAGCGCCAGGAACTGCTGACCGAGCCGCAGACCCGGGAGATCGAGGCGCGCGCCACGACGCTGCGAAGCCGCGTGCTCAAAGACCGCGTGGGATCGGTTCGCTCGCAGGCAGCCAGCCGCTACGAGGTAACGCCGGTCGAACTCGTGGCCGCGATGGCGTTTCCCCATCCGAAGCGGCCCCACGGCAAGCTCGACGAAGATGCGCTCGCGGCGGCGCTGGCCGTCGAATCTGGCATCCCCTATCTGAAGATCGACCCGCTGCGCATCGACAACAATCTCGTCACCAAGACGCTCTCGCGCCCGTTCGCGCGACACCACGTGGTGATCCCGGTTGCGCGCGAGGGAGACACCCTCTGCCTGACGCTCACCGATCCCTTCGACACCACGCTTCGCCAGAGTCTCGAGGACCTGATCCAGGCGCCGCTCACCTACGTCGTCACGGCCAAGAGCGATGTGCTCCAGGTGATCGATCGCGTCTACGGCTTCCGCGCGAAGGTCTCGAAGGCGGAAAGCGAACTCGGCGGT
>JAHEEJ010000424.1 GCA_024640705.1 Deltaproteobacteria bacterium | reverse complement strand
GGTGTGATCTGCGAGTCGCCGCGCGCGATGCAGTGTTCGGGGTCTTCTGCCGTCGCTGGGGGGTGCCGCTGATGGATGGTGGAACCGTTCGGCTCGCGCGTTTGATCGGCCACAGCCACGCGCTCGATCTCCTCTTGACGGGCCGACCGGTATCGGGAGAAGAAGCGCAGCGCATGGGTCTCGTAAATCGCCTGGTCGAACCCGGTCAGACCCTCGGCGCTTCGATCGAACTCGCCCAGCAGCTCGCTGAATTTCCCCAGCTCTGCCTGCGCAGCGACCGGTTGAGCAGCTACCGACAATGGGATCTCGACCTGGACGCGGCGCTCGCTCTCGAAACGCGGCTTGGGCTCGAAACCATCAGCTCGGGCGAGATCCGCGCGGGCGTCAAGCGCTTTACGGACGGTGCGGGCCGCCACGGTCGTTTCGATCCCAAGAAAAAGAAGCCGCGTTGATCGCTCGAGCCCGAGGGCATTGCGTCAAGTAGAGCTGCCGAGTGGGCAAGACCTCCGCACGGGCACCCCTCCCCCTCCGCGCAACTCCGCGAAGGGACTCTCGCATGTTGGAGCACGAGACCACGCTCGCGGGCGGGCTTCGCCCGCTTTGCGCTAGCCGAGCCAAGCTCGGCGGCGAACCGGCGACCCCGCGTTGGCAAGAGAAGATGAGCCCGAGGAAGATTCAACAAGTTGCGCTCCCGCTACCGGCGCAGGGTGGCACACAGCGTCATATCGTGGCACCCAGCACGGCAGTCAACACCGTGAACGGCACCCCTGCGGCACCGGATCGGGGGAGTAGGGCACGCCCTACGACTCCGCTGCGGGCTGGGGCTGCTCGCCGTAGGGAATTGACCTAACGTCGACGGTCGGGCGTCGAGCGGAAACCCAGTTCGAATGCGCTACGCCCGCGCACCGGGCAATCGATCACAATTCGCTCGCCGAGATTTCCGATGATGTTCAGCGGCCACGAGATTGCGGCGACACTGACTGGACTGGGCGTGACGCACGCCATCTGGCTGCCCGATTCGGAGTTCGGCGCCTGGGAATCCGACCTGGAAACCGAGGCGGCGCTGACACTGCTGCGCGTCTGCCGCGAAGGCGAAGCCTGGCCACTGGCGGCCGGTCTGTACCTGGGCGGTGCGTCGCCGGTGGTGATCATGCAGGTTACCGGGCTGTTCGAATCGGGCGACGCGCTCCGCAACGTCTTGTTCGACCTCGGGTTGCCGATCTTCGCAATCCTGGGCGCCCGCAGCTGGCTGACGAGCGGATCGCGCGATTCGGCCAAGCGGTTCGCCACGCCGATCCTCGACGCGTGGGGAATCGATCGCGTGATCGTCGAATCCCCCGCTGACAAGCCCGAGCTGGCCGCCCACTACCAACGCTGCCAACAGGCTGGCCGCGCGGGCGCTGCGTTGCTTGCGGAAGGGAACATGTGATGAGCCGCCGCGAGCGCGCGAGTGATGGGGCGCGTCGAGAGAGCCTGCCGTTGGTGCCGGCCTTGAAGGTGCTGACCGAGATCAGGCGGCAGGACCAGGTCGTCGTCACCTGCATGGGGTCCGCGCGCGAGTGGCCGAAGCTTGCCGAACACGCGCTCGACTTCCACTACGTGCCATCCACCATGGGGGGCGCCGTGCCACTGGGATTGGGGCTCGCGCTCGCGCAACCCCAGCGCGAGGTGCTGGTGATCTCGGGTGACGGCGCGCTGTTGATGAATCTCGGATGTCTGGTCACGGTCATCGACAGCGGGGCAGCGAATCTGAGCATCGTGTTGCTCGACAACGGCGTCTACGAGGTAACCGGCGGCCAGAAGACGGCCGCGGCGCGAGAGGGCGTCGACTTCGCCGGCGTGGCCCGGGCCATCGGCTATCCCCATGTCAGCTGCTTCCGCCGCCTGGACGATTGGCAGCGCGAAGCCGGCGAGTTCCTGGGACGCTCGGGACCCCGCTTCGCCTCGCTCGTCGTGGACCCCGTCCGAGAGGGCTTCGCACTCGCACCCCCGCGGCCGATGCAGGAACAGATGCGACGGCTCGGGGAAGCGCTGGGCGTCCGGCGTTGAGCCGGCTTGTCGAGGCGGTCCGGAATGGAATCGACGACGAAATTTGAAGCCGAGGTGGCGCGTCGCAATTCCCCAAAGATCGCGTGGCCGACCATCGCTCTGGCTATCGGCGGGCTGGCTCTGTGGGTTCTCTCGAGTTGGGCCGCCCTCACCGGTAGGTTCCCGCTACTCGCTGCCGTGGCCGTCAATACACTGGTGATGTACGCGATCTACACGCCCCTGCACGACGCCTCCCACAGCGCCATCGCGCGGCGCCGCAAGAATCTGCGCTGGCTGAACACCTTCATCGGGACGATCTCGGGATTTCCGATCTTCATGTACTTTCACCATCACCGCAAATCGCACTTCGTGCATCACACCAAGACGAACGGGCCGGAAGATCCGGACACGTTCGCGATGGGCGGGTTCTGGGAGGTGTTGCTAGTCAAGACTCCTTTATCGCTCGTCGACCAACTGAACGGCGTGAACCTCTACCGGGCGTGCTACAGCCTGAATCTCTCGCCGCACGAGCGTCGATCGACGATGGTTCAGTATGCCGTGACCGTGGCGCTCCTCGCAGGATTCATCGCCGCCGGCTACGGGAAGGAACTGCTGGTCCTATGGCTGATCCCGTGGTTCGTCGGTGTGCTTGTGATGGAGGTCGTGTTCGGCTGGTTCCCCCACCACGACAATTCGGAAACCGGCCGCTATCGCGATACGCGCATCTCGCTCTTCCCCGGAGCAGACATCCTCTATCTTTATCAGAACCTGCATCTGATCCATCACATGTTGCCATCGGTTCCGTTCTACCGGTACCGCCCGGTCTTCAACGAACTGCGACCGACGCTCGAACACCACGGTGCTCGCATCGAAGGGTTCTGGCCTTACTCCAAACCCACCGCGGACTGAACGGAAACCC
>JAHEEJ010000423.1 GCA_024640705.1 Deltaproteobacteria bacterium | reverse complement strand
TCTGGCGGATGTTTCGCATCACGGCGCGGCTCAGCGCGATGGCCTTGCCGACCGCGCGCAGATCGCCGTGGAGCAGCGTGACGCCGGCGCTCTCGATCGCGACGTCGGTCCCGGTTCCCATCGCAATCCCGACGTCGGCGGCGGCCAGTGCGGGCGCGTCGTTGATGCCGTCTCCGGCCATCGCGACGCAGCGTCCCGCCTCTCTCAAGGCGAGGATGCGATCGTGCTTGTCCCGCGGCGAGAGTCCGGCTGCGAACTCGTCGATTCCGAGGCGCTTTGCGACCGACGCTGCGACGCGTTCGTCGTCGCCCGTGAGCATGACGATGCGGATTCCGAGCGCGTGCAGCTTGTTGAGGGCGACCGCGGTCTCCGATTTGAGGGGGTCCGAAACCGCGAGGATCGCTGCGAGCTTGTCGTCTATGGCGAGGAAGATCACGGTCTGTCCGTCGGCCTGGAGTGCCTCGGCGTCCCGATCGAGAGCTTCGATGCCTCGAACGCCGCGTTCGCCCAGAAACGTGCGGTTGCCAACCGCAACCCGGTGGTTTTCGACTTCTGCGCTCACCCCGCCACCGACCTCGGCTGCGAAGTTCCGGGCCTCTTCGAGCGCGAGGCCCTTCAATTCGGCCTCACTCACCACGGCTCGCGCGAGGGGGTGTTCGCTGTAACGCTCGACCGAAGCGGCAAAACGCAAAGCCGTGTCTTCCTCGAGGCTGCCGCAGGTAATCAACCGTGTGAGCTTTGGGCGCCCCTGGGTGAGGGTTCCCGTCTTGTCGACCACGAGGGTGTCGACACCGCGCAGCGTTTCGAGGGATTCCGCATCCTTGAAGAGCACGCCCTCCCGCGCGCCGCGGCCGACGCCGACGGTGATCGAAATCGGGGTGGCGAGCCCCAGCGCGCACGGGCAGGCGATGATCAAGACCGCGACCGCGGCCACGAACGCGTGCGGGAGCTGGGGTTCGGGGCCGAGTGCGAACCAGGCCGCAAATGCGATCCCCGCGCTCAGGACGACGGCGGGCACGAAGCGCGCCGACACCGCATCGACCAGCCGTTGGATGGGTGCGCGGCTGCGCTGGGCTTCGGCCACCATCGCCACGATCTGTGCGAGCACCGTCTCGGATCCCACGCGCTCGGCGCGCATGCGAAACGCGCCGGTCTGGTTCACGGTGGCTCCGACGACTTCGTCGCCTTCGCCCACCTGCCGGGGCATGGGCTCGCCGGAGATCATCGATTCGTCCACGCTGCTGTGTCCCGCGGTGATCCGGCCGTCGACGGGCACCTTGTCGCCGGGCCGCACGCTCAATACGTCTCCCCGATGCACTTCGGACAGCGGAACTTCCAGCTCCCGATCGTCTCGGATCACACGCGCGGTCGGCGGGGTCAAGGCGAGCAGTTCGCGAATCGCGTCTCCGGTGCGACCGTGCGCGCGGAGTTCGAGAACCTGGCCCACGAGCACGAGCGTGACGATCACCGCGGATGCTTCGAAGTAGAGTGCGAGTCGCCCCGATTGCTGAAGCGATTCTGGAAATAAGCCGGGTGCGAGGATTGCGACCGCGCTGTAGAGAAAAGCGGCCCCGGTGCCGATCGAAATCAGCGTGAACATGTTGAGGTTCCAACTCGCGATCGATCGCGCCCCCCGCTGGAAGAGTGGAGCGCCCGCCCAGAGCACCACGGGAATCGCGAGCGCGAATTCGATCCAGTCGCTCGCTTCGGCGCCGATCCAGCGCCGGATCGGCAGGCCGAGCATCGGGCCCATCGAGATTGCGAACAGGGGTACGGTCAAAGACGCGGCGATTGCGAGCCGGCGCGACATGTCGCGCAGTTCGGCGTTTCCGGCCGCCTCCGCCGCTCCCGGCTCCAGCGCGGATGCGACGAGCGCCATCCCGCAGCGCGGGCACGAGCCGGGTCGATCGCTCTCGACCCCTTCGCACATCGGGCAGTAGTAGGCGGCGCGCACGCTCGCAGCGGGGGGCGGCGGCGCGAGCCCCAGGAACTTGCGGCGGCAGTTCTCGCAGCAGAAATAGAAGGTCTCGCCGTCGCGCGTCGCGCTGCGGGCCGTGGCCTCGTCTACCTGCATCTGGCAGATCGGATCGGTGGCGATGGTGGTTCCTCCTGGAAGCGCGCCCGGAGTATAGTCGTTCCGCTTTGAGGAGATATCGGGGGGTCGAGGTGACGCGTATCGGCATCTGTTTCGTTTGCTCGGCCAACATCTGTCGCTCGCCGACCGCCGAGGGGATCATGAAGCATCTCGTCGAGCAGGCGGGCCTCGCCGATCGGTTCCAGATCGAGAGCGCCGGGACCTCGTCGTTCTGCGAGGGCGGGCCGCGCGATCGGCGCAGCGAGTCGACGGCCAACGGCCGCGGAATTTCGCTGGAGGGCAGGGCGCGGCGGTTTCGGCGCGAGGACTTTGCGCGCTTTGATCACGTGCTTGCGATGGACGAGCGCAATTGCGCGCACCTCGTGGCGCTAGCCGAGAGCGCGGAAGATCGCGCCAAGGTCGGGCTGTTGCGCGACTTCGATCCGAATGCGTCGGAGGCTTCGGTACCGGACCCCTACGTGGGCGAGCGGGGCTTCGAGGATGTGTTCGATCTCTGTGAGGCGGCCTGTCGCGGACTATTGGCGGAGTTGATCGCGCGGTCGGCCGAGCGTTGAAGTCATGGCGCAGCGCGCGAGGGCGGGTGTTCTTTGGCCGCCGCTAGGCGAGCAGTTCCCTGAGCAATTCGAGATTCTCGCGCTCTTCCGGTGCGACCTCGCCGTCCGCGACGATCACGCCCTCGATCGAGTCGAGGAAGATCTTGCGCTGCGCCAACGGGATCCGCGCCGGGTCGACGGACTCGGGGTTCGGGGGGACCGCCATCCAACCCTCGACCTTCGACTGGTCCTCTTCGTTGAGTTCCAGCGACCGGACGATGTGATCGACGAAGTTTCGCTCCTCGGGGCGGATTTCGAGGTC
>JAHEEJ010000104.1 GCA_024640705.1 Deltaproteobacteria bacterium | reverse complement strand
GCGCCGATCCACTCCGAGTCTCGCCTCTGTGCTTCGGCCAGATTGCCTATAGCCATGAGCAACTGATCGTTGAAGTCCCCGGTCAGCCCCGGCAACCAGCGCAACCGCAGCCGGTTGCGCGCGTAGGCGACGCTGCGATTCGATCGGTCCTCGCGCCACGCGATGCCCCGTTCCGCCGCGTAGTCCTCGATCTGCGTCCGGTTCACGCGCAACAGTGGCCGCACCACCACCCCGTCGACAGAACGCTCGGGAATGCCGCCCAGACCGTCGGGGCCCGATCCGCGAAACACGCGCAGCAGCACCGTCTCGGCCTGGTCGTTCGCATTGTGGGCCGTGGCGATGTGCGCGCAGCCGGCCTCCGCCGCCATCTCTCGCAGAGCCCGGTAGCGCAGGGTTCGCGCGGCTTCTTGAACCGTGGGCCGCTCTCGGCTCGAGCGGCCCACGCGCAGCTGCTCGGGCTCGGCCCGGCGGCTGAAGGCGGGGACGCCGAGCTGTTCCGCGAGTTCCATCACCGACGCTTGATCGGCTTCCGAATCCTCGTCTCGAAGGGCGTGATTCACGTGTCCAATCGAGAGCTTGAGGTCTTTTTCTCCAGCGATTTCTAGGAGTGCATGGGCGAGTGCATTCGAATCGAGGCCCCCGGAGACGGCCACCAGAACGCTCCGGCCGCTCAGACCGAGTTCATCCACGACCCGCTTCATCTCGGCGATCAACATGGGCTGAGCTTAGTACGCCGGAAGCCCGGCCGGGTCCGAAAGCGCCCAAAGACAGATCAGGCCTCGATCGATCCGCCGGGAGGCGGATCGATCAGATCCGCGGAAAAGCGGCTCAACCCACAGAGGGCCAGACCGCTGGCGCGCCGCGGGCTGCTTGGGTAAGCACCGCGCGTGGAATCTCCGACCCACAACGTCGGCCGCTGGCTGGACCGGCACGCCGATACCGCGGGCGACCGGCGCGCGATCGTCGACGCCGAGCGCGATCTCGACTACACGGCGCTCTGCGACCGAACCCGGCGCTGCGCGGCCGTATTGCGCGACGCGGGCGTCGAGCGCGGCGACCGGGTCGCGATCCTGCTCGGCAACCGCAGTGCCTATCTCGAGACTGTCTTCGCTAGCGCCCGCCTCGGGGCCATTGCGGTCCCCGTAAACGCGCGCTTCACGCCACCGGAGATCCAACGCATCCTCGACGACTGCACGCCGCGCATCCTCATCCACGAGAGCGGACTCAGCAAGCAGGCCGAAGTGGCGTCTGCACTCAGCAAGCTGTCTCGGGTGCGGCGAATCACGTGTGGTGGGGAAGACGATCCCTACGAGGCGGCGTTGGCGGCGTCTCGGCCGCTCTGCGATCTCGAGCCGGTCTCGCCCGAAGATCCGATGCTCTTGCTCTACACCTCGGGAACCACCGGCGTCCCCAAGGGTGCACTGCTTCCGCATCGCAAGACGCTCTTCAACAGCCTCAACACCCAGCTGTACTTCGAGTTGACCCGGAGCGATCGAACGCTCGTCCCCCTGCCTCTGTTCCACTCGTTCGGTTTGTTGATCCTCGCGCTCCCGACCCTCTACACAGGTGGCAGCGTTTACCTGATGCCGCGCTTCGACCCGGACGAGGTCTGGGAAATCGTCGACCGCGAGCAAATCACACTGCTCGGTGGCGTTCCGACGATGTTCCAGTCGCTCCTCGAAGCCCTGGGGCGAGAACCCGCGACGCGCCTGAATCGCGACTCACTGAGGTTCATGTTCACCGCGGGAGCTGCGGTATCAGCGGAACTGGTGCTTTCATTCGAGAAGCGCAATCTCGTGTTGAAACAGGGCTACGGACAAACCGAGACCTCGATCCTCTGTTGCCTCGACGCTCGGGACGCCATCCGCAAAGCGGGCAGCGTCGGCCGCCCGGTCTTCCACGTAGATCTGCGCGTCATCGACCGCGAGACGCTTTCGGACCGAATCGGAGGCTGGCGCGATGTCGCGGTCGGTGAAACCGGCGAAATCGTGGCGCGCGGCCCGATCACCTTCCTCGGTTACTGGAACCTCCCCGAGGCGACTGCGGAAACCCTCAGGGGCGACTGGGTGCGCACGGGCGACCTCGCGACCGTTGACGCGGAGGGGTTCGTCACCCTCGTGGCGCGAGCGCGCGACATGTACATCTCTGGCGGCGAGAACGTCTATCCCGCCGAGATCGAGAATGCCTTCGCCGAACACCCGACGATCCGGGAAGTTGCCGTCGTCGGAATTCCAGACGCGAAATGGGGCGAGACCGGGAGAGCCTACGTGGTGCCCGCCGAGGGCAGCGCACTCGACACGGAGGCATTGCTCGAATGGGCGAGCGAACGGCTGGCGCGCTTCAAACTACCCAGCGAGTTCGTCGTCGTGGACTCCCTGCCTCGCACCGCAAGCGGGAAGGTTCAGAAGCACCGCCTGCCGCAGATCAATTCGCGGTGAGCAGCCGCAGCCGATTGCCGACGCGCTCCGCGTAATCCGCCATCTCGCCCACGTCGTCGATCAGCCTGTACCAGAAGATGGCCGCGATCCCGAGTTCATCCTCGATGCCGAAGAGGAGCCGCTGAACGCGCTTTTCGAGTGCATCCGTATCGGTCTCCATCCGCGACAATTCCTCGATCATCTGGTCCACGCGCGCCACTTCGCGACCGCGAAAACCCGTCTCCACCAGCTCATCCAGCTCGTTGATCACGCGCTCGGCCTGCTCGCAGGCCGACACGACGCGTCGAACGAGTTCGAGAAACGCCGACGCGAGTTCCTTGGGGACGACCATGCCGCGCAGATCGGCGACTTCGGCGATGTCCTGGGCGACGTCGGCGATGGAATCCTGATAGTCGAGGATCTCGAGCATGTCCCTGCGCTCGACCGCCAGGAACATGCGCTTGGGAAGATTGCTTCGAATCTCGTTCTTGATCCGATCGGCCTCGTGCTCCAGGCGATCGATCTCTCGACGCCGCTCCCCAACCGCGGCCGTGTCTCCCGCCACCATCTCCTCGAACAGCGGCAGGATCTGCCGCGCGCATTCGACTGCCGCCCGCATGTGCTGCTGCATCGGGCGGATTGGCGATTGGCCAAATAGATTCGCGATCAAAGACATGGCCGAAGCCTCCTAGGAAAGCAGCCCTTTGAAAAAGTAGAAGAAGAATATCGACAGAGTCGCCGCAATAGGAAGCGTCGCAACCCACGACACCAATATACGTCCAACGACCCGAAGGTCGAGCGCTCCGATCCCGCGAGCGAGTCCGACTCCCAGCACAGATCCGACCAGGATGTGGGTCGTCGACACCGGGATGCCGAGCCGAGACGCCAGCACGATCGTCAACGCGGCCGCGAGCTCGGCCGAGAAACCGCGGCTCGGCGTGAGCTCGGTGATCTTGCGGCCCACGGTCTCCATCACCCGATAGCCCCAGGTTGCCAGTCCGAAGACGATGCCGATTCCACCGATCACCAACATCCAGATCTCGACAGGCGCTTTCTGGGTGAGATCCGCGTCTCGCACCACGGCCGCGACCGCTGCCAACGGGCCAATCGAGTTGGCGACATCATTCGAACCGTGTGCAAACGCGACCGCGCAGGCGGTCATGATCTGGAGCACCACGAAGATCCGCTCCACCCCACCGAAGCGCCTTTCCTTGTCATCGCCGCTCGCGCGCTTGACGCGGTGGATGACCCACCAACCCAGGGCTGCGCCCACGATTCCGACTCCGACCGAAATCGCGAACGCCTCGGGCAGGTCGAAGTTCAGCTTGAGGTTCTTCAATCCCTTGAAAAGCGTGACGAGCGCAATCACGAACGTCACGAAGAAGAAGAAGAGCGGACCGGTTCGCCGCGCGGACTCGAATGGGTCGTCGCGGTCGAGAATCACGTAGCGAACCAGATTGAAGGTCAGGAAGGCCAACACGCCGCCGATCAGCGGTGACGTCACCCACGAGGCGACGATCTGGGCGACTTTCCCCCAATTGACCGCATCGACGCCGAGCGCGACTGAACCGAAACCGACGATTGCACCCACGATCGAGTGGGTGGTCGAGACCGGCAGACCGTAGGCGGTCGCCACAGCCAACAGCGTGGCCGCAGCGGCAAGCGCACCCAGCATGCCATAGAGAAGCAGCTGTGGATCAGCCTGGACGAGCTGCATGTCGAGCATGCCCTTGCGGACGGTGTCCGTCACGTGGCCGCCCACGAACAGCGCTCCCGAAAACTCGAGTACCGCGGCGACGATGACAGCTCGGCGGATCGTCAACGCACCGGAACCGACGCTCGTCCCCATCGCGTTGGCGACGTCATTGGCACCGATCGCCCACGCCATGTACATGGCGAGTGCGCCGGCAAGCCAGAGAACGACGGGGATTCCTAGCGGGCTCGCATCCAACGATCTTCCCCCAGGTTCGTCCGAGTCACGCCGCTGAAGCGGAGCGCAGCGTCTCGGCGCGCAGATTACACCATCCGAAGCGTGACGCCTCCATATCGCTAATATCTTGGGCATGAGCAGACAAAGAATCCAGACCGACAAGGCGCCGAAAGCAATCGGGAGTTACTCCCAGGCAATTCGAACCGGAGAAACCGTCTACCTCTCCGGTCAGATCCCACTCGATCCGGCCAGCATGAAAGTGATCGACGGGCCGATCGAGCAGCAGATCGAGCGGGTTTTCAAGAACCTCGCGGCCGTTGCAGAGGCGGCGGGGGGGTCTCTGGCGAATGTTGCAAAGCTCACCGTCTACCTGACGGATCTCAGCCACTTTCCACACGTCAACGAAGTCATGGCGCGGTTCTTCGAAGAGCCCTACCCGGCTCGCGCGGCGATTGGTGTCGCAGCGTTACCGCTGGGCGTACCCGTGGAGATCGACGCGATCCTCGTACTGGATGCGAAGTAGGGATACTTCTCTCCGGTTCCGCGTAAGGCGACCGCGCTATTCCCGGTAGCCGAGCTTCCGCAACGCTTCGAGTTCTGCATCCGAGGGCGTCTCGACTCCCTCCCCGGAGCGCACCAGCCCGATCTCCTGGGCCCGGCGCTGGACCTCTGCGACCAGCGGAGCACTCACCTCTGGGCGCACTTCGGCGAGATCCGAGCGCTCCAACGGATCCCAGCTCAAGTCGTAGAGTTCGGCCGGGTAGTTCTCGAACCAGATCAGCTTGAAGGGCCAACGCGTCAGCGCGGCCATGTTTCCGAAGACCCGATCGCTCGGCCAACAACCCGAGCGCTTCGTATCCCTGGCCTCTGCGGTGGGTTCGAGTTCTTCTTCCCAGTCCTCGGGCAGCGTCAATTTTTCGTCGCTGTAGACCGCGAGCAGATCGACGCCGGGCCGATTGGCGTCCGGAACGCGCGTCGGCAGCGGCCGGCCGACGAGTTCCGGCGGAATCTCCGCGCCGGCCCAACTCAGCACTGAAGTTGCAACATCAACGAGTGTCACCGGTGCATCGATGCGGCCCGCCGGCGTATCGGGAAGCCCGTGGACGGCGAGCGGAATGTTCAAGACCGGCCCCCGGACGCTGAACTCGTGGTCGAGCAGCCGATGCTCACCGAAATGCTCGCCGTGGTCCGCCGTTGCCACGGTGATCAAGGCACCCGCCGTCGCATCTCGCGCAATCGCTGCGATCTTCCCGAGCTTGGCATCCGCCGCCGCGACATCGCCCAGATACAGCCCGTGCAACGACTTCAAATCCTCCGCAGACGGGAGCCTGTCGCAGATCTGGTTCGGCGACTTCTTCAACGCAGCCGCCGTCCAGGAATCGCCAACCGAAACGCCGCTGCCGAGAAATCGGTTCGGCTCGCGGTCGCGATAAGGTGAATGCGGATCGAACAGATTGACGAAGATGAAAAACGGGCGATCGCGATCCCGCTCTTCGGCGAAGGCCGCCACCGCTGCGACGATGTCGAATTGCAGACTGCCGGGGCGCTCATCCTCGTTGATCACGTCGTCGACCGTGATCGCGGCAAACCGCTCGAAGCCCTGCTCGAATCCGAACAGGTCGCTCACGAGCGGATTCTCCGAGAATCCCGCCGTCTGATAACCGGCGGCGCTCAGCCGCTCGGCGAGCGTCGTGAAGTCGGCGCGCAGCCCCATCCGCCCCGCGATCCCAACGCCGTGCCGATCGACGGCGAGCCCGGTCAACAGAGATGCATGTGATGGCAGCGTCCAGGGCGAGGGCGCGTAGGCGCGTCCGTAGAGGAGCCCTTCCGAGGCCAACGCGTCGAACGCGGGCGTGGTGCCTTCGACCGCGCCGTAGGCGGAGACCGCGTCCGCACGCAGCGTGTCGACCACCACGAGCACGATGGACGGTCTCAGATCGCGGGACTCGGGCGAGCAGCCTACGGCCAGCCAGATCGCGGACACCAGGAAGATCGCTCGCCACGATCCGCTGCTCATCGGCCATTCCATCGCGACGGACATCACCCCCTGGCAGCCAAAGATATCACGCGAGTTCGGTCGGCCTTCACTTCGGGCGGCCGGATTTCGAAAAGAGGGTATGGCGTGTTTCGAGGCCGCGAAGAACACACGAGGGGGCCGCTCGGCGCCCGCGGCGTACCGATTCCTGCAGTTCGCGGTGGTGCTGGGTTGCTTCGTCTCGATTCCGAGCCAAGCGGATGATCTCGACTGCCCAGACGGCGTCTGCATCGAGGTCGAGCGCACGCAGGACGGCGCATCGCTGTTTGCGGTGAATCAGCTGGCGGCCCCCGTGAGCCTGCTGCTCGATTTTCCGGTTCTCGAGAACATGACGAGTTCGGCGGCGCTGCCCGTGAAAGCGGTCGTCCAGGCGGGGGTCAGAAAGCGGCTGGTCGCGATCCGGGCCGACGAACCGGCCGAGTCGTTCAGCTGGCGATCGAGCTGGCACTGGACGACCGGAGTCCTCGGCGCTCGCCACGATCCGAACGTTCGATATTGGATCCCCTGGGCGCCGAATTTTCGCTTCGAAGTCGGACAGTCGGTCGGCGGAACTTTTACCCACATCGGCAAGTGGCACTACGCGTTCGATTTCTGGATGCCGCCGGGCACGCCGATCCGAGCCGCGCGCGGCGGCACCGTGGTCCGCGCAATCGAGAACTTCAGCCAGGGCGGCCTCGACGAGCGATTCAAGAAGCGCGCAAACCAGATCTTCATCCTCCACGAGGATGGAACCATCGCCCGCTACCTCCACCTGAAACAGGGAGGCGCCCACGTCGATGTCGGCGACCGCGTCGCCGCCGGCGACCTGATCGGCTACAGCGGAAACACCGGCTACAGCCAGAACCCCCACCTGCACTTCGACGTCATCACCGTGGACGAGGGCCTGGAGTGGCAGACCGTCGACGTGCGTTTTGCAGGCATCGGGCCAGAGGGATTCCGCCCGCAAACCGGACAACTGCTAAACGGCGGCGCGCGTCAGGTCGGACTCCGCTAGACGTTCATTGGGGTGTCGCACCGGCGGGCGCTCGCGCGATGAACTCGTTCGCGCGATTTTTCATGATGGGAAAGAGTTGCTGGTGGTGAGCGTACTCGGGGGCCCTGCCCTGCTGCTCGTCGTAGACGTCGAGATAGCGCTGCCAGAAAACTTTCGCCTCCGCCGTTGCGCTCTGCTCTGACGCCTGTGCGGCAACCGCCAGTCCGAGCAGGTGATTGGGCGCCGCGGCCAGGATGCGATCCGCGGCGGCGCGTGCTCCGACCGTATCACCATCTGCGAGTTGGAGCAGGGCGAGATGGAAGAGGCCATCGGCGTCGAGAGGCTCGAGTCCCCGGTACGCCGCGATGGCCTCGGGCAGGAAGATGGCGGCTTGCTGGGTCTGTCCGGTTTCGTGCGCCATCATGGCGCGGTTGAACAACTGGTCCGCGACCGCGCGCGGGCTCTGCACCGGCGGGGGGGCCGCGGGCGGCGGCGCAAAGTCTTGAACTCCGCCCGCAGTGGCACCCGGAGCGGGAGCGCTGGTTCCCGTCGGCCAGTCGACACCAATCATGAGCGCCACGCCCACCAGCACCGCCGCTCCGATCCAGAGGGCCAACCGAAAGTCGGGGTTCCCAGACGCCTTCTCATCGCCCATGCACATTCTCCCATTCAGGTTCCATTGTTAGGTCCACAATTGCCATGCAAGGTGAACCTCAATCACCGCTTTGCTCGCTCGGCGCGAGAGCGCCAAACACGTTCACCTTGTTCGTGCCAAATTGACTCGTCACGAGGATCAGATATTCGATCCTGTAGCCGGGCGCTACCCGGTCCGCGAAGAGGTCGACGTTGTCGTAGTCGATCGCGACATCGGCGGGGAGGTTCAAGCCGCCCGGATGATTTCCCGCACCACCGAAGAAGAGCAGGAGTTGGCCATCGGAATTGAAGATCTGGACGTGTTCGCTGGCGGCATCCGCTACGTAGACCCGACCCTCGCGGTCGACCGCCACACCTTTTGGCCGCACGAACTGGCCAAGCCGGTCCCCCAGCGAACCGTACGTCCGGAGCAACTTCCCACGACTGTCGAACTTGAGGATCCGGGCCAGCCCCGTCTCGGTAACGTAAATGCTTGCATCGTCACCCAGGGCAAGATTGGTTGGAAAAAAGAGAGCGCCTTCCTCGCCACCTTCCAGGCTGAACCGGCTGAGCTCCTCACCGGTCTCCTTCTCGATCAGCACGACCTGGCCGTTCTTTTTGTCCGTGACGTAGAGTCGTTTCCCGACGATGGCGACGTCGGTCGGAAACCAGGTTTCGGGGTCACCGATCGCGCGGACGTACCGGTTGTCGGCATCGTAGACCATGATCCGGTTGAGCTTCACGTCCGTCACGTAGCGGGTTCCATCTTCGTCTACGGCGACGTTGATCGGCTTGCCGAGCTGGCCGTTCGGCCCCTCCCCGAGAATCTCCACCGCCTGGGCCTTGAGATCGAAGACCACGACGATGGCGAGCTTGGTGTCGCAGACCAGGATCTGACCCTCGTGAATTGCGACGCCGTAGGGCTTGCCGATCTCGCGCCCCTCGCGATCGCCCACGATGAAGCGGCGAAAGCCGCTCAAGGGTGGGAGGACGTCCAGATCCTTGCTGTAGGCCGCCAGGAACTGAATCCGCGGCTGCTGCGGGGGCGGGGGAACGAGAACGTATACCGTCTCTTCGGGCTTCGGCTCACCTGAGCCCGCGCAGGCGAGAATCACCAGACCGGTTCCAAAAACGAGCAGCGCCGCGAGCATCATGCGCTGCGCCTTGCCCTGCAGAAACTGCCGGCACCATTGGCCTCGAACGACCATCACCCCACCCTCTCCGTCACGCTGACTGGCGAGACCATACATCAATTTCGGCACGGCACTCCCACGCAAAGCTGCACCCGCGCTTCAAAAACGAAGGGCGCATCCCCGTGAGGAGATGCGCCCGATTGACGCTCCACCTTGAATCAAGGTGTTCGCGATTCTAGTGCCTACTTATCGTGGCAGGTCAGGCACAGATCGCTGCCGGCGTTGTCGATCAACAAGAGGTTCGTATTGCCCGCCGCGTTGTGCACGTCGTGACAAGATGCACACTCCATGTTGCCCGAGAACAGCATGTCCTCGTCGATCGTACCGGTGATACCCGACGCGGCAGTGCTGGGGTCGAACAACTCGCCGTCAGCAGTCGCCAGGGCCGTGTTGTAGGTGAACGAGATCGGATGATCGTTGCTCAGATCGATACCGAAATCGCCGGACCCGGTGCCAATGGCGCCAATCAGGGTCGTTCCCCCAGCGCCGCCGAATGCGTCGACTGCCACCGTGCCGTCATGACAAGACAGGCAGAGCTTCGATACGCCGCTCGGCTGCCCTACGGTCGCGTCCAACGTGGTGCTCGAATAGACCGTGAACGCCACGGTTGCGGTGACTTCATGGTCCCAGAGCGGAGCATCGGTCACCGTGGCGTCCGCATTGTGCGGCGTGTGGCAGACGTTACAGATTTCTCCACCCGAAAGGGCTCCACCGCTCAGGTCATGCGCCGAGCCCGTGATTTGGGCGAAAGCGAGGGTCGGGAGGCCGACCAGCGCAGCCGCTGCCAGTGTTCCAATGAGTTGCGTGAAATGTTGGCGCCTCATGAATTGCTCCTTTTCAGTTCCGTGCGAATTCGCACCGCCGGAGAGATCTGTTCGCGATGTACCCCCCAGGGCCTGTGTGCCGCATATTGCAAGAAAAGGGCCAATCGGCGCATTCGCCAAAACCCTTTAAAATACAACTATTTCGACGAGTTGTGCGCTTCTGGCGGCGCTGTATGAGGCGCTGCGAGAGGCGTGCGGGGTGATCTCGCGCACACCTGCGGGAATTTCCGCATTTGTTGCGTGAGAAAGATCGACTCCGGCGTGATCGGATGTGCAAGTAGCAGGGCGAAATGGCATCGCATGTTATTCCACGCGGATGCCCTGACGCGCTGAAGCGTCCGGTGAGCCCCTATCGTGCGGCCTCGCGGCAGACTTCGACCCGCATTCTCCGCCTGCCGATCAGCGCCAGCAGCGCCATCCCGGAGCTGAGCAGCGCAACCACCCCCGGCTCCGGCAGGGTTCGGACATCCGCCTCCACCGCCTGCGCGGACACGCGCCTCCAGGGGCCGTGGGCCGGGTTCGGCGGCGCTGTGATTCCGAGCTCAGTGACGCCGAGAGGCGCGTAGAGGACACGGGCGCGCCAACGATAGAGGGTGTCGGACGTCAGGCCCGCAATCTC
>JAHEEJ010000103.1 GCA_024640705.1 Deltaproteobacteria bacterium | reverse complement strand
CGCGGACACCGGACAGTACGGAGGCATCCGCTTCTACGGCAACGATCCGGCCAACAGTCGCGCCGACAACTGGTCCTTCGGTGCGCTGGTGTCGACCCCGACCGCAACGCCGACCGCGACACCCACGTCCACGCCGACCGCGACGGCAACACCGACGGCCACGGCAACGCCAACCGCGACAGCCACGTCCACACCGACGCCGACCGCGACGCCCTCGGCGACACCGACGCCCACGTCTACGCCGACCACCACGCCCACGGCCACACCGACGGCCACGGCAACGCCAACTGCGACACCGACGGCGACAGCCACGGCCATACCCACACCGACGCCGACCGCGACGCCCACGTCTACGCCAACTGCGACACCGACGGCGATGCCCGCCTTCACCCAGTACAGCGACGACTTCGACCGCAGCAGCCTCGGCCCGGACTGGCTGGTGGATCGCCTGAGCTTCGCGATCGTCAGCAACGAACTCGCGGAGACGGCTCCCAAGACGAACGCTCCGGCACAGATGCGCTGGCGCGGCGGCGCGTCCGGCGGCGACACGGGGACACCGAACCAGTACGGCAAGCTGCAGATCCGCAGCCCGCTCACCAAGACGCCGGCCGGCTTCATCGCGCGCTCGAACGCTCCGACTGGGCCGCTGGCTGGCCACTACGAGATCCACTTCAAGACAGACACGAAAGAGTGGCGCTGGGAGTACTACAACCCGCTGTGGCAGGCGACGCTCGGCTCCTGCGCCGGGGACGGGACGCTCGCCGCGCTGGACTGGATCGGTTTTGCGATCACGGGCAGCGGCCCGAACACCGAGGTTTCGCTCTACCGCTGGAGCGCGGACCCGGACGCGGGCGGACCGCCGAACCCCCTGGCGGCCTGGGGCCCGCCCGACTGCGTGCTGCAGTCGGCTACGGGACCCTTTGCAGACACGGGGCAGTACGGAGGCATCCGCTTCTACGGCAACGATCCGGCCAACAGCCGCGCCGACAACTGGTCCTTCGGCGGGCAGGGAAATTAGATTCGCCCTCCCTCCCGACGATTCGCTGTGCTTTCAAATCTGTGGGCTCCACGACGAGGAGCCGACCGAAGGAGCGCAGCGCCCGCATTCTGCCGCTGAAGCTCACCCGTAAAAGACGAGCGGGACACGAGCGCAGTCTGGGGACGAGCCTCAGACGACGAGGATCTCGGGCGTGAGTCCCATCTCGTGCAACTGGGACTCGATCTCCCTCCGGTACACGGGATTCATCACCACCACGACGTCCGGCGCGATCTCCGCCAGCCGATCCGGCGCGACGACGGGCTGTCCGGTCCCGGCGATGAAGCTGCCCTGCTTGCCCGGGTTGATGTCGACCACCCATTCGATGCTGTCGCCAGCTTCGACCAGGTTGAGGAAGCTCACCGTCTTCGCGCCGCCGCCCCAGATGACGCTCTTCGATCCGGCGCGCGCAAAAGACGCGAGGCGATCACTCCACTCTTCGCGCTTCTGCTGAACGTGGTTCGCGAACCGGGCGACCAGATCGGCTACCTCGCCGAGCGCATCACGGTCGACACCCCCTTGTGACGCTCGAACCCCGATCCGCTCGGGCGCGAGGCGGGCCTCGATGCTGAGGAACTGTCCCTCATAGGGCTCCTGCAGATCGACGACCTCGAAGCCACTCGAGCGAAAGAGCGAATCGAGTGTCGGTGCGGCGAAGTAGTTGCAGTGCTCGTAGATCACGTCCCAGATGGAGAGATCACGGAACACGAGCAACGCATTGGGCACTTCGAAGTACACCACTGCGTCTCGATTGTTCTCGAGCGAGCGCCTGACCATGTCAAGAAATTCGCGAGGTGCCGGTATGTGCTCGAGCACGTGGCGGCAGCAGACGAGATCGGCCTCGTGCTCCGCGTGATCCTCGGCGTAGTACTCGCGGAGGATGCGAACTTCCTTTGCCAGCTCCTCAGCGCCGGGCTCATGGCTCGGATCGAAGCCGATCCCGCGGTTCGCTCCCAGCTCGCAGATCAGCGATAGGAAGTGCCCACTTCCGCAGCCGATCTCGGCGACCCTTCGCCCTCGAACGTCGTAGCGTTCGACCAGGCGCTCGGCGGTATGCCGCTCGTAGTCTCGAAAAGTCGGAGAGAAGTGGAGCGCGTTGTCGTAGCGGAGGCCGTAGTCGACGCGCGCGGGATCGAACGCGCGATTTCCCACGAATCCACAGCTTCGACAGAAGGCGAGGGCGACGTCACCGCGCCGGCTTGCGCGGGCTGCGTCGGGGCTCTCCCAGAGCACGCCTACATGGACCGGCATCTCCGGTAGCTCGGCGAAGACCTCGTAGGAATTCGATCCGCAGGACGGGCAATTGGCGCTCGACTCTCGACTCATTTCAAGCTCGAACCTTCTGATCAGGCGGGGTGTGCGCCTGCGTATCGGGTACGCGCGGGCGCAGCCGCAGTCTGCTCGCGCGCTCTGCCCGAAAAACCGCGATTCCGCTCGGCTTCAACCCCGGCAGGGCGTGAATCTACCGTGGGGCGAGATCTGCGCGACCCCAATTTCAGGCAATCTCGGCGTCACCTGTTTGCCCTTTACGTATACTCACCTTCAGGTCGTCAGCTGCGCTGGACTGATCTGCTTGCAAGCGCTCGCCGTCCCCGCGGGGAGGAGGGCGCCAGGCGGGCTGGCGAGCGCATGTCAGGTGATCCCCATCAGCCACCTCATCACCCGATCAGAGCCCGGCAAGCTGCTGCGGGGGGAAGTGAGCACGAAGCAGCGACACGGAAGGCGGGCCATCCGCCCCGGAGGACAGCATGCAGCAGAAGCTCGAAGGCGATGTGCTGAAAGTAGGCACCGAGGCGAGCCTCGATCTCTCGGTCGTCTGCCCCTTTTACAACGAGGAGCAGATCATCGGCGAGGCGATCGAGACCCTTCTCGCGCGACTCGACCGGTTGGATCTGAAGTGGGAGTTGATCGTCGTCAACGACGGCAGCCGCGACCGCTCGGCCGAAGTCGCCCAGGAGATCGCGCAGCGCCGCCCGAATCTGCGAGTCATCTCCTACGCGCACAATCGCGGCCGCGGAAACGCGCTCAAGACCGGTATCGATCAATCGCGAGGTGAGATCATCGTCACGACGGAAATCGACCTCTCGTGGGGCGAGGACATCGTCGAGCGCCTCTACGAGGCGGCGATCGCGAATCCCGACACGGAGATGATCGTTGCAAGCCCGCATCTGCCGGGTGGCGGATACAAAAACGTGCCGTCCAACCGGGTCTTCTACAGCCGCTTCGGCAACCTGGTGATCCGGACGTGCATGTCGAACGCCGTGTCGATGAACACCGGCATGACCCGCGTCTACCGGCGGAACGCGATCCGATCGCTGCCGCTCGACGAACCGGGCAAGGAGTTCCACCTCGAGGTCATCCTCAAGGCGCAGGCACTGGGTTACCGGATCGCCGAAATTCCGTCGATTCTCGAGTGGAAGCAGTACAAACACCAGGGGCAGCGCACCGTGCGCAAGAGTTCCACCAAGGTCAACAAATTGATCCTCACCCACAGCCTGTTCAGCCTCTTCGGCAACCCGATCCGCTATGTCTGGACGCTGGCGGCGGTCGCGATCGCACTCTCCGGCATCTTCCTGCTCGCGGGCGTCGTGCGCTATGCGATGGGACTCGTGTCGGTCTACATGGGCATCATCAGCCTCGCACTCGCCATGATCGCGATCCTGCTCTTCTCGTTCGGCGTGATCGCTCAACAGAGCAACATGATCCAGCGCGAGATCTGGCGGCTGAAGCAGGATCTCTGGTGGGCAAACCAGGAGCGCAATCGCGGTGAGTAGGCCCGGGGGAGTCGAAATGGCTGGAGCCGACACGAGCCATTCCCAGAGGCCGGCGGCCGTTTTGCACGTCGATCTGGATGGCGCGCGGCACATCTACGCACACCACGGTTGGCCGGATCCCGGGCCGCGGGATCCGCTCTTCGAGTCAGGCATGGAGCACCTCCTCTCGTTTCTCGACGAGAACGGCCAGCAGGCGACCCTGTTCGCGATTGCCAGCGACGTCGACGATCCCACGCGCCTCGCGTGGCTGCGCGGCGCCGTCGAGGCCGGGCATGAAATCGCCTCACATAGCCTGACGCACCCCGAGTTCGATTCTCTCGACCACGCGAGCCGCCGCCGCGAACTCGCAGAGAGCAAGTCGAAGCTCGAGCAGACGCTGGGCATCGCGGTCCGCGGATTTCGCGCACCGAGCTATCAGATCGACCGCGCCACGTTCGAACTGCTCGCTGAGTGCGGTTACGCGTGGGATTCGTCGATGTTTCCACGCGCCGATTTCGCACGGCGGATGCGGGTGCCCTCGATCTTGCCCGTGCCGAGTCGGCCGCTACTCGACGTACCGATGCTCGAGCTGCCGTTGCCCGAATATGGGCCCGCGCCTTTTCCCTTCCATCCTTCCTATTCGCTGCTGCTGGGGCAGCGCTACTTCGCGTGGGGGCTGCAGCGGCATTGGCGACGCCAGAACCCCCTGGTCATGCTGTTTCATCTCGCCGACTTCGCCGAGCCGCTCGACAAATCGCTGCAGCGCGGACTCAAGTCGAGCTTGTTCACGCTCTCGCTCATCGATGCAGCCAAGAAGCGGCAGCGCTGCCAGCAGATGCTCGACCGGGTTCGCGCGCTCTACGAACTCCAGACCACGGAGCAGCTCGTCGCGGCGGAGCGGGCCCGCCCCGCCAGGCGTCTCGTCCTCGGAGTGAGCACGACCCATGAGACCGGCGCCGCTCTATACGACGACCACACCTGCCTGGCTGCGATCAGCGAGGAGCGCCTCGACCGGATCAAATTCTCGACCCATTACCCGCCCAAGAAGAGCATCCGCGCGGTGGTCGAGACTTCGGGCGTCGATCCGGGTGACATCACCGATGTGGTCGTTGCCGGACTGCCCGCCGGACCGCTGGCCGCCACACTGTTCCGCGGGCAGCTCGAGGATACGCTCGATTTTCACGGTTGGATCGATTACTTCCCCCACTTCAACAAGGTTCTCTACCGGTTGTTCACGCTGTATCGGGCCTTCGGTTACCGAAGCGTCTCCCGATTCCTCGAAAGCGAGTACGGCATCCGGCCGCGGCTACACTTCCAGGTTCATCACCTCTGTCACGCTGCCTCGGCGTACCGGACCGCACCCTTCGAAGATGCGGTCGTGGTGACCGCAGATGGGGTCGGGGACGACACTTCGATCACCATCTCCGAGGGTCACGGCGATCGGCTGAAGCTGCTCAAGCTGATCCGCTATCCCCATTCACTCGGGCAGTTCTACACGGCCTGCACACAGATCCTGGGCTTTCGGGCGAACCGACACGAGGGCAAGATCACCGGACTCTCGGGTTTCGGAAACGTCGACCCGGATCTCTACGAGCGCGTGCGGAGCACGATTCGCTGTTCGGGTTCCGATTTCAAGTTGGACAAGCGATTCTACTCCGAGGGCATCGTCCGAGGCCTGTCGATCGAAAAGATCCGACGCGGCGAGGATCTCTTCGAGGCGCTCCAATACCGCAACTACAAGACGCCCCTCGCCAAGGTGATCGAGGGCTACAGCCGCGAGGACGTGGCCGCGGTGTTCCAGACGATTCTCGAGGAAGAGATCGTCGCGCTCGTCAGGCCCTTCAAGCAGCAGACCGGGCTTCGCCACCTGTGCCTCGCGGGCGGCGTGTTCGCGAACGTGAAGGCCAACGCGGCGCTCTTCAATTCGCTCGGCTTCGAGAAGGTCTACATCTTTCCGCACATGGGTGACGGCGGCCTGGCCAACGGCGCCGCTCTCGAGTTTCTGCAGGCGAAGCCGGTGCCGTTCGAGAATGTCTATTGGGGCCCCGAGTACGACGATGAGCAGATGGAGAACGCCCTGCAAGCCGCAGCCGACAGCGGGCTGCGCTATCGGCGCGCGGAGGATCTCGAGCGAGAGGTCGCCAATCTGCTCGCCGAGATGAAGGTCGTGGCGCGATTCAACGGCCGCATGGAGTTCGGGCCACGAGCCCTGTGTAACCGCTCGATCCTCTACAGCGCGTCCGAGAAGGAAGCCAACAACTGGCTCAACAAGCGGCTGGGGCGGACCGAATTCATGCCCTTCGCACCGGTCGCACTGGAGCGTTCGCACGACAAGCTCTTCAAGGGCATCGGCGGCGCGGAGCACGCCTGCAAGTTCATGACGATCATCCTGGACTGCACGGAATTCACGATCGAGAAATGCCCGGCGATCGTCCACGTCGACGGAACCGCCAGGCCACAGCTCGTGAACGAGACGATCAATCCATCCATGACCCGGATCCTCGAGCACTACGAGGAACTCACGGGGATCCCGCTGCTGGTCAACACGAGCTTCAACATGCACGAAGAGCCGATCGTCTGTTCGCCCGAGGACGCGGTCCGCGCATTTCTCGACTCGCGGCTCGACTATCTCGCGCTCGGTCCGTTCATCGCCTGGATCGATGAGCCGGCTTCTGGCGAAGTCGCGGCTTGACGGTCGGGACGCTCCGATGAGCCGCGCAGAGATCGCCCAGCCATTCGAGGAGGCCATTGGGGCCCAACTCGTGCGCGTGATCGGCATGCTCGACCGCGAGCGCTTCAGTCCGACCTCCGGCTGCCTCGATCGGACTTTCTGGTGTTGGAAGTTCGTCGACTTTCCGGGAGCGCGTTTTCAGGAGGGTCTGTGCGTGCTCAGCTACGTCTGGGCGCACGACCATCCCGGCAATCCCTACTTCCAGAATCCGAAGCTGCTGGAGTGGATCGGCCAGGGCTTCGAGTTCTGGTGCCGCATCCAGCGGGGGCAGGGCGACTTCGACGAGGCCTATCCGCTCGAGCGCTCCCTCGCCGCGACCGCCTTCACGACCTTCTACCTCTGCGAGGCGTTCGGCTTTCTCGACGGCGCGCTTCCGACCGAGACAAGCGAGCGTTTCGTTGCGGGCGTCGAGCGCGCTGGCGACTGGCTTTGCCGCAACGATGAAACCCACGGCTTCCTCTCCAACCACCTCGCCGCGGCGGCCGGCGCCCTGCTGCACGCCCACCGGATCACCGGCCACGTGCGTTTTGAAGAGCGGGGCGGGTACTTCCTCGATCGGATCCTCGATCATCAATCGAGCGAGGGCTGGTACGACGAGTACGGAGGCGCCGACGTCGGCTACCAGACACACGGAAGTTTCTACCTCGCGCGTTGCCTCGAGCTCTCGCCCAGCGATCGGCTGGAGCGTTCGCTCTCGGAGGCGATGCGCTACCTCGCGCATTTCGTGCACCCCGACGGCAGCATCGGGGGCGAGTACTCGAGCCGCAACACGCAGACCTACTACCCAGCCGCATTCGAGATGCTGGCCGACCGCTGCGGCTCGGCTCGTTGGATCGCCGAGGCGATGCGGCCCTCGGTTCGCTCGATGGCGGCCGCGGGGCTGGGGAGCGTCGATCCCTACAACCTCTTTCCACTGCTGAACAACTACGTCTTCGCGCACCGCGCCATCCTTCGAGACCGCAGCGACGGCCCGGAGCCCGTTGCACCCTTTGGGCCGCAGGGCGGGCGCGCGCACTTTCCGCTCGCCGGTCTTCTCGTCGAGGATCGACCGAGGTATCGCGCAATCGTCGGTCTGGCGAAGGGGGGCGTCCTCAAGCTCTTCGAGCGCGAGAGCGGCCAACTCGTCGCGAGCGACTGTGGCTACGTCGGTCGTCTGAAGAATGGTCGAGTCATCTCGAGCCAGATCGACGATCGCGGCCGCCCGATCGAGGTCGGCAAGGATGCGGTTCACATCGAGGGACTGTTCGCCCAGGTCTCGCGACCCGTGATGAGTCCGATCCCCTTTCTGGGCTTCCGCGTATTTACGCTGACGTTGGGTCGCTTTCCCGCAATCGCAAAGTGGGTGAAGGGCTTCCTCGTCAAACTGCTGATCTACCGCAAGCACGACCTCGAGCTTCGATTCGAGCGCACGATTCGATTCCTCGACGATGCGGTCGAGCTGGAGGATCGACTCGAGGGAGAAGCGCCGGTGGCCGAACTCGAGCAGGGTGAGTTCTTCACCACGATCCACATGGGTTCCTCCCGCTACTTCGTGCCGCACGAGATACGCCTCGCGCATACGCCGCTCGATCCGGTGCCGCCCGGATCGCTGCGCCAGGGCGTCGTCCGAAAGCGGACGATTCGAGTGGGCTGAGGAACTTCGAATGTGTGGAATCTGCGGGGTCGTCGGGCTCGACGAGGAAGAAGGCGCCCAGCTTGTGAATCGGATGACGGCGTCGATCCACCACCGTGGCCCCGACGAGACGGGGCACTTCGCAGAAGGGGGAATCGCGCTCGGCCACAAGCGCCTCAGCATCATCGATCTGGGTGGCGGCCACCAGCCGATGCGGACCCCGGACGGGCGCTACCTACTGGTCTACAACGGCGAGATCTACAACTACCGCGAACTCCGCGACGAGTTGATCGCCGAAGGGGTCGCGTTCCGGACCGAGTCCGACACCGAGGTACTGCTCGAGCTGCTTCGGACGAGGGGAACTGCGGCACTCGAACGCCTGAATGGGATGTTTGCGTTCGCACTTTGGGATCGCGAAGCGCGCGAACTGCTGCTGGCAAGAGACCGGATCGGAATCAAGCCGCTCTACTACGTCGAAGCCCCGGACTGCTTTCTATTCGCATCGGAGACCAAGGCCCTTCTTCATCACCCCGGTTGGGATCGAGCAATCAATCGTCATGCAATCCAGGACTACCTCGCACTTCGCTACGTCCCGGGAAACCGCGGCCTGCTGCGAGAGGTCAGGCGCTTGGCGCCCGGCCACTGGATGAAGCTGCGGGGCCGAAAGTTGGAGATCGAGCGCTACTGGAGCCCTCCCATCCATACCGGAGGCTACCCGAAGTCGGAGAGCGAGTACCTCGACGAGCTCGCCGAGCGCCTCGAAGCGAGCGTTCGCCGCCGGCTGATCTCCGACGTGCCGGTGGGCGCCTACTTGAGCGGGGGCCTGGACTCGAGCGTGCTGGTGGCGCTCATGTCGAAGCAGGTGAGTCAGCCGGTGAAGACCTTCTCCGTCGGATTCGGCTACGAGCACGACGAGCTATCCGAGGCCGCCGCCACCGCACGGCTGCTCGGCACGGATCACACCGAGGTGACGTGCCGTGCCGATGACGTGATGCTGCTGCCCGAGATCGTCCATCACTCGGACGAACCCCTCGGCGACGCGATCGCGATCCCGATGTTCAAGCTCGCGCGCGAGGCGAAAAAGCAGGTCACCGTCATCTTGACCGGCGAAGGGGCCGACGAGATCTTCGGCGGCTACTTGTTTCACAAAGTCCTCTGGGCGGCGGATCTTTACTCTCGGATCGTTCCGAGCGGCGTGCGCCGCCGGGTGATCGAGCCTTTGGCATCGCTGGTTCCCGCATCGATGCTGAACCTCGCCTTCCGCTATCCCGCCTATCTCGGAGATCGCGGCAAACTGAAGGTTCTCGACTATCTCGAGATGGCGGGATCGGGCGATCTCGACCAGGGTTACCGGCATCTCATCTCGCTCTTCGACAAACGGGATACCGAATCGATCTACACCGCCGATTTCGAAGAACAGCTGCGCGCTGAAAGCCCCCAGTGGCAGCCGCCCGTCGATTTCGAAGGGCCCCGCTTCGATCAGCTGCTGCGGCTGCAGTTCGGCCACTGGCTGCAGGACAACATGCTGCTACGCAACGACAAGATGAGCATGGCACACGCGATCGAGGGCAGGGTTCCCTACCTGGATCACGAACTCGTCGAGTTCGCCTTTCGGCTTCCCCGCAAGCTGCGGCTGAGGCGGATGACGGGCAAGTACATCCTGCGGCGCCTCGCCGAGCGCGTGTTGCCCCGCGCGACCGCCCAGCGACGCAAGATGCCCTTCTACGTGCCGATCGAAAACTACTTCCAACACCCGGACTTCGTGGAGCTGATGGAAGACGTACTGGGCGAGAAGTCGGTGCGGCAGCGCGGAATCTTTCGACCCGAAGCAATCGCGCAGCTGCGTCAGTCCATGCACGCGCGCGATTTCCTGCTGGTCAAGCAGGCCTTCAGCTTGATCACCCTGGAACTCTGGTTCCGGGGCTTCGTGGACGGATGAACCATGACGCGTGGAACGTGTGCGACGAGGAGATTCGCACGAGAATTGAAATCAGATGCAAGAATGACGCGCACCAGGATCGATCGATTTACCCAGAAAGACCTCGCCGGGTTATGATCGGCCTCCGACCAGGTGCCCACTTTTCCGGGGAAGCCTAGATGGCTGCACCGCATGCTTCGTTGCGAATCGCGCTGATGCTCGAATCCGACGGGCCCGGAGGCGCGGAAAACGTCGTCTTCGACCTCGCGGAGGCGCTGCGCAAGCGAGGACACAGCGTGTATCCACTGTGCCCCAAGCACGGCGATGGTTGGCTCGGGGACAAACTCCGGGCGAGCGGGTTCGAAACGCCCGTCTTCGATCTTCGAAGGAACTCCGACCGAATCGTAATCCGCGACCTGCGCTTGATTCGTGATTTGACCCGCATTTTCCAGCAGCTCGATGTGGATGTCGTCCATTGCCACGATTTCGTCGCGGCGATTCACGGAGGCCTCGCTGCGCGGCTCGCCGGCAAGCCTCGCGTGCTGACGCTGCACGGCCATCAGACCATGTGCGACG
>JAHEEJ010000422.1 GCA_024640705.1 Deltaproteobacteria bacterium | reverse complement strand
TCGATGTTCGGAGGCCCCGCTCTCGCCCAGCCCGTCGTCGTGACCGCCGGAGCGTATCTCGATGTCGATCGCGGCCAACTGGTAGAACCCGCGCTGATCGTCATCGACGAAGGTGTCATCACCGCGGTGAATCCCAGTACGGTTCCGAATGGCGAGCGAATCGATCTCGCCGGACTCACGCTGTTGCCGGGTTTGATCGACGTCCACACCCACCTGACCTATGAAGTCGTTCCGGGCTGGGATGTGGAGCCGGTGCGCTGGACGCAGGCGGATTTCGCGTTGCGCGGCGTGGTCAATGCGCGCAAGACGCTGCTCGCGGGTTTTACCAGCGTGCGCGACCTCTTCGCCTACGAATTCTCCGACGTGGCGTTGATGCGCGCGATCGATCGCGGCTGGGTCGATGGGCCGCGCATGCAGGTGTCGGGTCACGCGCTATCCATCACGGGCGGGCACTGTGATGTGACGAGCTTCGCGCCGGGCGTCAAGGAACTCGACTATCGCTCTGGAATCGCGGACGGTGTTGATGAAGTCGTCAAGGCGGTGCGTTATCAGATCAAGCACGGTGCGACCGTGGTCAAGATCTGCGCGACCGCGGGCGTGTTGAGCTTCGAGGGGCCGGTCGGCGCCCAGCAGTACAGCTTCGAGGAACTGAAGGCGGCCGCTGACGAAGCCCACCGCCACGGGCTGAAGATCGCGGCGCACGCGCACGGAACCGAAGGAATCATCGCGTCCTCCGAAGCCGGGATCGACACGATCGAGCACGCGAGTGTCATCACGAAGGAAGCCGCGAGGGTGTTGAAGAAGAACGGCACTGTCGTGGTCCTCAATCTGTATCTGACCGAGGCGATGGATGGCGTGGACCTACCAGCGGCGATCCGCGCAAAGATGGACAGCATCACGCCGAAGTTCTTCGAAAGC
Organism: Deltaproteobacteria bacterium; assembly: GCA_024640705.1. Taxonomy (GTDB): domain Bacteria; phylum Myxococcota_A; class UBA9160; order UBA9160; family SMWR01; genus JACZVU01. The sequence continues at coordinate 2,061 of JAHEEJ010000422.1, read as the reverse complement.
TTTCGACTCGCGCGGGAATACGAACTGAAGTTCGCGTTTGGCACGGATGCGGGCGTGTATCCGCACGGAGAGAACGCAAAGCAGTTCGCGTTGAACGTGCAGCACGGCCAGTCTCCGATCGAGGCCATTCGAGGGGCTACTTCCTATGCAGCCGAGGTGCTGGGTACGCCGGATCGCGGGCGCATTGCGCAGGGATTGTTCGCCGATCTGATCGCCGTGGACGGCAATCCCCTCGAGGACATTTCGCGGCTCGAAGACGTCCAGTTCGTGATGAAAGGCGGCGTGGTCTACAAAAACACCCACTAAAACGAGGTGCAGTAGGCGGACGGTTTCGCTCTAGTCGCCCGAATGCCGCGAAGTGATGTAGTGCCAGTTCAGAATCCCGTTGTAGAGATAACGGCTATCCGCGTGATTCATGTCGCGGTGCATCGGGTTGAAGTTGTAGACCAGCACATTGCCGTCGCCGAGCGGTACGTCGAGGATGGCGGGACGCCCCTCCAGGGCCTGCTGATTCTTGCCGCCGCCGCTGATGAGAATGGCTGGCGCGCTGGCGAGAGCGGCGTCGTCTCCCGCGTCGAAGGGCTGGGTCCCCCACTGCATCACGACAGTGCGTAGGTCGATGGGTCCGGTCAGGCAGGATGTGCAGTACGACATCGTGAGCCAGCGGCGCGGCGGATCGTAGAACGAATAGGGGGAGCGGAACGCGTAGCCCTCGGCCGGATAGCCGTACGCGATCGGATGCTCGGGCAGCAGGAAGGTTGTGCGCAGATGCGCTCCTGGTGTGGTTACGCCGGGCAGCTCGGCGCGCTGGACGTTGCGCACCAGGCCGCTCTCGAGCACCAACGTGGAGCCGCTGCCGAGCGTGATCAGCACGCCGCCTTCGCGTGCAAAGGCCTCGAGATTGGCGAGGCCGCGCCAGCCGATGCCGCCCGTGATGTCGTCGGAGGCGACGGGAGAGCCGAGGCTTGGATACTCGGGGGTCCGGTTGAAGGGCATCGGACCGTGCTTCGCTTCGATGCCGTGGATCTGACCCTGTAGATCCAGCAGAACGGCCCCGTAGACGATCACGTCCACCGTTTGTTTCAGATCTCCGGCTCGAATCTCTTCGTCGCGCAGGTAGGTGTAGGGGATTCGTTGCTGGTCGAGGCTGAAGCGGATCCAGCCGATCATGTCCGTGTCGGCCCAGGGCACCCAGACGCCGAGTCGCGGCAGCGGGGCGCTGTGGAGCGGAACGTCCGGCGTGCTGCGCGCCGTTTGGAAGTCGAGCGCGAGTTCATCCGCAATCGCGGTCAGTGCCGCTTTCAGGCCCGGCTGATCGCGGAGCACCCAACTGCCGGCCGGGTAGTCGCGACGATCTTCGCGAAAGGCGCTTTCCGCGATCTCGACTTCGAAATCCGCGAGTCGGTAGCGCGCGGCGAGCAACGCCTCCTGGCCGGAATCCTGCAGCAGGTAGACCTTCGCATTAGTTGGAGCGGTCCCTTTGGGCTGCACGTGCTCGGTGAGTTTTCTGACCGAGACCTTGAGAATCTCCGAGTCGTCCACCCGCACGGTTCGCGCGCGGTAATGCACGGGCAGCGCCCAGGAGATGTCGTCGTAGGGTTCGTGTTCGGCGTCGGCCGGAAACACCTGCGGTTGCAGCAGATCCACCGCGTAATTCCGATAGGGCTGATCGAGCAGGATGACGAAGTCTCCGGCTTCGAATTCCTCATCCCCGATCGAAAAATTCCTGCGCGCGCGCCCTACCTCGATCTTCTGGTCGAGCAGGCGGTTGATCATGCTGGCGACCCGCAATCGATCGCCCTGCTCGGCGGGGATCACGAACGCGTAGGGGTCGCCTGATTTTCCGTGGGTCCACGAGTTGTAGCCCTTCTGGTAGAAGTTGCGGAGAAGCTGTTTGGACTGGCCCGCGCTGTAGTCGAGCACGGCGAGGCTGCCGCTTTGCGAGTAGTTGACGTTGTCCCGATGCGACCAGGTGAACTCGCGATCGGGTGGCGGAAATGGCCGGAACCACGTTCGCGTGAGGTCGTAGCTGCTGAGTTTTCGGGTCACGCGCAGCGGGAC
>JAHEEJ010000102.1:1461-10746 GCA_024640705.1 Deltaproteobacteria bacterium | reverse complement strand
GAGGAAGATCACTTGAGACGAATCGGTAGCAACATCAGGAAGCAGAACCCCGACGCGAGGGCGAATCGCGTGATGAAGAACATCATCAAGTATGTCGATGACGAAACTCCGCGAAACGAATATCCAAAGCGGATCGTCTCTCCGACCAAGCCGGCGAACTGCTGCAGCGATGACAATCGCGAAATGGTGGGCAATACCCGCGAAATCGACGGGTTCAATTTCTGCTACAAGATCTGCCGCGAATGCGGACACGCAGTGAAGTTCTACTTTCCGGCGAGCGAATCCTCGAATCCGGCGGTCAAGGAATACCGCCAGTGGAAGCGCTACATGGCTCAATGATCCGATTGAGGTCGAAGCAGTCGGCGGGGCGGCCAGCGTGCCACCCCGCCGTTTTTGTGGGCTCTTGCCTGTAGGGTTTGATCGCCATGTCCGGTCCGAAGCGAGCCAGGCGAATGGGTTCGGAAGCCGCTGCGAGCGAATACCTCGCGGGGCTCATCAACGTCGAAAAGGAGCGCAACGCCCCCTATTCGCGTTTCGACCTGGAACCGATCCGACGCTTGATGGCGCGATTGGGCAATCCGCAGGCGGGACTGTCGGTCATTCACCTCGCGGGCTCGAAGGGCAAGGGCTCCACCGGTCTGATGGCCGAGGCTCTGCTCGGTGCAGCGGGCGAGCGGGTCGGAACCTTCACCTCGCCTCACCTCGAGCGCTGGAGCGAGCGTTTCCGGATCGACGGGCGCGAAGTCGCAGGCGAGCTTCTGGCTGACGCGGTCGAGCGGATTGCGCCGCACATCGACGAGCAGCGGGAAGCAGATCCCCTCCACGTGCCGAGTTTCTTCGACGCCCTCACGGCGACTGCCTTGCTGCTGTTTTCCGAAGCCAAGGTCGATCGCTGCGTATTCGAAGTCGGCCTCGGCGGGCGGCTCGACTCCACGAACGTGCTCACCGCGGCCGTCTCCTGCATCACGAGCATCGAACTCGAACACACGCAGCAACTCGGGAACACCCTCGCCGAGATTGCGTCCGAAAAGGCCGGCATTCTGAAGCCCGGTGTCCCCGCCGTGATGGGGGCGCTGCGGGCTGAAGCCGCCGAAGTCGTCGAGGCGAGAGCGCGGGAGCTCGGAGTGCCGCTCGCACGGTTGGGGCGCGATTTCGATTTCGAGATTCTCGATCGGGATCTCGAGGGCCAGTCGATCCGCCTGACCGATGGGCCGCTGCGCGTCGAAACCAGGATCGCGGCGCTGGGATCGCATCAGGCGCGCAACGCAGCACTCGCGCTGGCCTGCGTGGCGCGCGCTCCCGGCTGCGTGCGGGGCCGCTCGTTGGTCGAGGCTGCCGAGCGGGGCTTCGCGGCCACGCGACTCCCGGGCCGAATCGAGTTGATCGGCCGCGCTCCGTGGTTGCTAATCGACTCCGCCCACACCGAGTCTTCCGCCGCCGCACTGGCCGAGGTGCTGCAGCAGATTCCGCGTCGGCGGTCGCGGCTGGTTCTGTCGATCTCCGCGGGCAAGGATGCGGATGGGATCTTGCGGCATCTGTTGCCCGAGGTGAACGCCGTCACGGTGACCCGGGCGGAGCCCATTCGCTCGCTGTCGCCCTCCGAGGTTGCGGCCGCGATCCGCGCCGCCGCTCCGGGCGTTCCCGTTCAGGTCGTGCCGAATCCGCACCTCGCGGTTCGCGCCGCTCGGGAAGAACTCGGCGCGGAAGATCTGCTCTGCGTGTCGGGTTCGATCTATCTGGCTGGGATCGCTCGTCGGGTACTTTCCGACGCCGGCTCGAACGAGCGCGTCGTGGTGTCCCGCCGGAGCGGAGAGGACTGAAGGCCGCGCGCCGATGCGTCCGGGCCGGATCGACGTCGAGGGGCCTGGGTGGGAAACAAACAGAAACGCCCGGGCCGACACGCCACACAAAGTGCAGCGGGAGGGGTTGTCAGCCCGGGCGCTAGGACATTCCGTTCGTCGTACGCTGTGTGATAGAGCAAGTCGCGTGCCATCTGGTCCGTGGATCGATGCGATCGCCTAACCCCTTGAAAAGGTGTGGTCTTGGGCACACGTGGTGGCACTCCGCGGCAACTCGTAGGCAACTCGGACTTCGAAAGTGACACATTTTGTGTAGCGGGATCCTCTCAGCGGTCTGCAACTGTCCGGGATCAGGGCCCCCGCGCGGCGGATTGCTAGGCTTCGGGTTCTGGGACGAGGGGAGTTGCGGCACATGACGGCCAGGCAAGTCGCGGTGGTGGGCGCTGGAATTGCTGGATTGGGAGCGGCCTGGCGACTTGCCCAGCGCGGTTTCCAGGTATCGCTCTTCGAACGCGAGCAGCGCCCCGGCGGACGCGCACGGCCCGTCGTGCGCAAGAACTTCACGATCGAGCGCGCTGGCGCGATCGTCAGCGCTGCCGACCGGGCCCTGCTGGGATGGATCGGCGAACTCGACCTGCAAGAGCTGCTACCTCCGCGGCCCGTGGTGAGCGCGTTGGCGCATCGCGATCGGGTCCAGGTCGTCGATTCTCGGAGCCTGTTGGGAGTTGCGCGCATTCCCGGCGTCCCCATTCACCAGGCGCTCGGCTTGCTGCGGCTTCCGCGTCTGGTCGCCCGCTACGGGAATCGGATCGACCCGGAACGACCCGAGCGCGCCGCGAGCCTCGACGATCGGAGCCTCGCCGATTTTGGTCAGCTCTATTTTGGCGCGCGCGTCACGCAGCATTGGATGGGTCCACTGGTGTCGCGCACTTCGCTCGCCGACGCACACGAGGTGAGCCGGGTGCTGTTTCTCCAGCATTACCGGGAGGGCGCCGGAGAGCGCCTTGGATTGCTGCGCTCGTCGTCGCAGGAGCTGCTGGACCGCGCGGCGTCCTCGGTCCCTGCGGCCCTGGGCGTCTGTGTGGCGAATGTCGCGAGTCGCAGCGGAGGCGGGGTGCGCTTCTGCGTTCGGGAAGCCGAGCGGGAGCGCTTCGCCGAAGCCGATGCGATGGTTCTGGCCGTTCCAGCTCCGGAAGCCATTGCACTGGCGGGTGGGGAATTCTCTTTGACGGAGCGGGATGCGCTCGAGAAGGTCCGCTACACGCCCGAAATCTCGCTGGCCGTCGCGCTGCGTCGACCCTTCCACTCTCACCCGCAACAGATCCAGTTCCCACAGCGCGAGGGCTGGCCGCTCGAGTCGGTCCTGCTCGAACCCGGGCTCGAAGGTGGGCGCGTACCCGAGGGCCGCGGTCTGGCCTTGCTGCGCGCGACGGGCCGTTGGAGTGCGGCCTACTTCGAGGCGCCGGACGAAACGGTCGGCAAGGAGTTGATCGCCGCGCTGGCTGGAATCTTCCCGCGCATCCGTGGCGCGGGCATCTTCGCCGAGGTGATGAGAGAGCGACGCGCCATACCGCGCTTCGATGTGGGGCGCTATCGAGCGATCGCGGACTTTACGCGCGTCCAGGCGGACTGTCGTCGCCGGGGCCGACGCATCTACTTTGCGGGCGATTACCTGATGGGCCCCGGCTGGAATGCGGCGCTGCGGTCGGGCTATCGGGCAGCTGCCGACGTCGAGGAAGACCTCGGCTCAGCCGCGCGAACTTCCTCGGATTGAGCGCACTTTCGGTCGCGGTTCAGCGACAACGGCTCGCAGTGCGGCCTCAGCGGAAGAAGGCGACCGTCACGCCGTCCCCTCCTTCTTGTTGAGCGGCGGTGGCAAAGTGCGAGATGAACGGGCAGTCGCGGAGGTACTCGCGGACCACCTTGCGCAGCGTGCCGGTGCCCCGTCCGTGGCTGATCGCGAGGCTCGATCGGCCCGCTGAAGCGGCTCGGTCGAGCGCGTAGGCCAGCCGATCGAGGGCTTCGTCGACCCGCAGGCCGTGCAGGTCGCAGCGATCCGCATCCGCTTCGAGTTCGGCCGGCCCGTCTGCGGAAGCCGCGCGCGTGACGGTGATCCGCGGCGTCGCGCGCCCCGTCGGCTGCTGCTCCTGCGGGGGCTCAGCCGCCCCGACGCGCTCCATCGGAACCGACACGCGCGCGCTGCCGAGTTGCACGGTGACGCGCCCTCGCTGGTCGGGCAACGACGAGAGCACGCCCTGGCCACCGCCGAGGATCTGAACGAGATCGCCCGCGGAAGCGCGGGACCAGTCGATGGGATGGAGCGACTCGTCGGCCGGCGCTTCGAGTCCCGCCTCTCGCTGCGAAGCCTCCGTGTCACTGGCGATCGATTGCAATTTCTCCCGGGCCGCAGCCGCGTCGCGCGCGCTGCCACCGCGCTGAAGATCGCGGATGACGGTGGCGACTTGTTCGTGCGCTTCGCGAAACGACTGCTCGAGATCCTCTCGCATCGAGAGGAACAGCTTGTCGCGCCTGGCCTGGAGTCTCTCCAGTTTCGACCGGTGCTCATCTCGCACCGCCTCCGTTTCGGATTTCAACAGCGCGATCTCGCGCTTCTCGGCTTCGAGCGCAGATCGGCTGGCGGAGAGTTCGGTCAGCACCCGATCGAGTTGGCGGTCTTCGCGATCCAATAACTCGTTGGCGCGCGCAATCACCTGCGCATCGAGTCCCATCCGAGCCGCGACGGACGTCGCCGACGAGGTTCCGGGCAGCCCCATGCGGAGGCGATAGGTGGGTTCCAACGTCTCGGAGTCGAACTCGACGCTCGCATTCGCAAACCGCTCGTCGACCTCGGCCATCTCCTTGAGCAGGTTGTAGTGGGTCGTGGCGATGACGCGAGCGCCGCGCGCGGCCAGCGTCTCCAGCACCGCCTGCGCGAGCGCCGCGCCCTCGCCCGGGTCGGTGCCGACGCCAATTTCGTCGAGCACGATCAGCGATCGATCCTTTGCCCGGCGGGTGATGTCGGCGAGGTTTGCCATGTGGGCCGAGAAGGTCGAGAGGTTTTCGCGGATGTCCTGCTCATCGCCGATATGGGCGAGCACTTCGTCGAAGAGATCGACGCGCGCCCCCTCCGCGGCGAGTACGTGCATTCCCGCGCGGACGAAGAGGGCTGCGAGCGCCGCCGCCTTCAGCGCGACCGTCTTGCCGCCCGCATTCGGTCCCGAGAGAATCAACGCAGTGAAGTCAGAGCCGAGCCGCATGTCGCTCGGAACGGCCTTGTCCTTTGGCAGCAGGGGGTGCCGCAGCTGTGGCAGCTGCAGGATGCCCTCGTCGCCGATTTCGGGTGCTACGGCATCGAACTCTTCGGCGAGCGAGGCCCGAGCGAACGCGAGGTCGATGATCTCGAGGGTCGCGATGTTCGCTTCGACCGAGTCGGCCACCGAACCCGCTTCACGCGAAAGCTGGCGCAAGATGCGCAGGATCTCCTGTTCGATGGTGATTTCCGCCCGCTTGAGCTGGTTGTTGAGCTCGACGAGAGGCTCGGGCTCGATGTAGAGCGTCATCCCTGAATTTGACGCGTCGTGGACGATGCCTGAAATCCCCCCTCGGGAGTCGGCGCGAACGGGCAGCACGTAACGGTTGTTCCGAATTGTGTAGTAGTTGTCCGAGAGATGGGGTGCGATGTTCGGGGCGCGCAGATAGTGGCTCAGCTTTGCCTGGATTTCGGTGGCGATGCGTTGCGTGTCCCGCCGCGCGGCCGCGAGTGTCGGAGATGCGCTGTCGCGAACTTCACCGGACGGTTCGAGGCTGGCTTCGATGTTGCGTTCGAGGTCGCGCTGTTCGACGAGGGTCTCTGCGAGATCCGCGAGTCGGGGTGCCGATTCGCTTCGCACTTCCAGGAAGCGCTTGGCGTCGTGGGTGATTCGGAGCGTCGAAGCCAGGTTCAGCAGTTCACGCGCTGCGAGCACTCCGTCCTTGCGCGCACGGGTCAATGTCTGTTCGAGATCGGCAACGCCCCCAATCGGCAGTGCTTCGCCAGCCGCGAGAACGCTCCGGGCCTCGCTCGTTTCGGTCAGGCGCTCGAGCACCCCGCGGCGGGTCGGCTCGAATAGAGTGGCCTCGAGCGATTCACCTTCCAGGGCCTCCGGTGTGCAACGTCTTCGAGCCCCGGGCGTCCTCACGCGCTCGCTCAACATCACGAGAACCTCTTTCCATTCGAGGCGTTCGAGGGTTTTTTGCGTGACGAAGAAGCTCATCGTGCATCCACTCATTCAGGTACAAACATTCATGAACCGGCACCGGCAACCGAAACAATTGCGAATGGGAGAGAAGCGGTCCACCGAGGCAGTTCTGGAAGCCACCCGGGACCTCGATCGGCGCAGCACCGCCGAGATCCTCGCGGCCGTGCACGCCGAGGACGCCAAGGCGGTTTCGGCCGTGAGCGAGGTGCTGCCCCAGCTCGAAAAGGCCGTCGATATCCTCGCCTGTACGCTGGGCGGGGGCGGGCGCTGGTTCAACGTGGGCGCCGGCACGAGCGGCCGCATGGGAGCCCTGGACTCCGCGGAACTGCCCCCCACGTTCGGGATCGAGCCGAGCCGCGTGCAGGCCGTCGTGGCGGGCGGGGCGCGAGCGCTATCGCGGGCCGTGGAGGGTGCGGAGGACGATGTCTACGCGGGCCCCTGTGAACTTCGCCGCCGCGGGCTCGGAGTGGGCGATGCGGTGGTTGCGATCTCCGCGAGCGGTCACACGCCTTTCGTGCTCAGTTGCCTCGAAGAGGCGTACACCGCTGGTGCTCGGACGATCGCGATCACCTGCGATCCCGCTTCGCCCCTCGCCGAAGCCGCCGAAATCGCGATCGTGACGAATACGGGTGCAGAGGTGATCGCTGGCTCTACCCGAATGAAAGCGGGCCTCGCTCAGAAGATGGTTCTCCACCTGCTCTCGACGACCGTCATGGTGCGGCTGGGTTACGTAAGGGGCAATCTCATGACGCATCTGATGCCCAGTTCCGAGAAGCTGCGCGAACGCGCGATCCGAATCCTCGAATCGACGACCGACCTGAATTCCGAGCAGGCCACCCGATTGCTCGATGAGTACGGTGGCAGTGTCGCCGCTGCGCTCGCCAGTCTGGAAAGGCGCAGCGCCGGGTAGGCGCTCTCCCGGCTGTCTTCGCCGCGCCCAGAGCCGAGATCCGATCGCCTCGCGATTCTGCAACTCCGAGCGTTGATCAATCGGAGTCTGGATCGGCCCCTTCTTCCGCTGTGAGAACGGATCGCAGCTTTCGTGCGAGTGCCACCATGCTGAAGGGCTTCTGCAGCAGATTCGCGGGATCTGGCGGGCCGGTTGCTGCTTCGAAGGCGTCGGACGCGTAGCCCGACATGAGCACGAACTTCATCGAAGGCTGTCTGCGGGTGACCACATTCACGAGTTCTGGGCCCGAAAGCTCTCCAGGCAAGATGATGTCGGACAAGAGCAGGTCGAAGGGTCCGTTTTCGTCCAGGAGTTCCAGAGCTTCCGAGCCATTCGAGGCGGCGGCCACCTGATAGTTCTGTTGTTCGAGGAACAGAACGATCACTTTGCGAAGTGCTTCGTCGTCCTCGACCACGAGCACGGACTCTCTCTGCCCGGTGGGCACCGTGTCGACGTCGATGTCCTCGAGCGAATCGAGCGGAAGGTTCGTCCATGGGATGTAGAGGCGCACTTCGGTGCCCGATCCCGGCTTGGATTCGATCGAAACATATCCTCCGGACTGCTTGACGAAGCCATAGACCATGCTGAGTCCGAGTCCGCTGCCTGCCCCCACCTCCTTGGTCGTAAAGAACGGCTCGAACACCCTCGCTCGCACTGCAGCGGACATCCCGACGCCCGTGTCGCGAACGGAAATCAAGACATAATCGCCTTCGATGGCGCCTGGAAGCTGCGCTACATCGCGCGCGCCCAGCGAGACGTTCGTTGTCTCGATCGTAATCAATCCGCCACCGTGCATGGCGTCACGCGCGTTGATCGCGAGATTCAAGATCGCATTTTCGAGTTGCAATCGATCGATCATGCACGGAGCGATGTTGTTTTGCAGCTTGAATCGCAGCTGAACGGTCTCTCCGAGAGTGCGTTCCAGGAGGGCCGTCATCGATTCGAGGAGGTCGTTGATGCAAACCGGCCTCGGTTCGAGGGGCTGCTTGCGCGAGAAGGCGAGCAGTCGCCCCGTCAGCGCGGCCCCTCGGTTGGCGGCGGCCGTGGCTTCCTGGGTATAGGCCCGATCGGGGCTGTCGAGCTCGAGAGTCTGTTCCAGCAGGTCGATATTGCCGACGATGACCGCCAGGAGGTTGTTGAAGTCGTGGGCGACTCCGCCCGTGAGCTGGCCGATCGCTTCCATCTTCTGGGAGTGGCGGAGTTCTTCCTGCATGTGCTTTCGAGCGATCATTTCCTTCGAAAGCTCGCGATTGGCAGCGGCCAGCTGCTCGTTCTTCGTGATCAGTTGCTGCTCGCTTTGCTCGAGCAATGTCGCATCTGTTCGCGATTTATCAGCGAGTTCGATCTCCATGCGCTGGGCCCACCAGTCGCGTATTGCGATCGATATGATCAACAGAAGCAGCGCGCCGATGGCGTGCGGAACGAGGTCCGTGGTTACACCTTCAGGGTGAAAAATTGCCACGACCACCAGTCCCGCGATCGTGAACGGGGGAAGAAGTGTCTCCCACTGGCGCGCGACCTGATCGATGGACACCCGGGAGAGTCCCTCGGGGAGGTCTTTTTCGGCGTGACCCTGCTCGAAGGCAGCCCAATATCCGAACGAAAACGTGATGAAGTAACCGATATTTGGGTAGGTTCCGGAATTGTACGTGTCAGACGCAAATTCGTATACGGAGAGGTAATCCGAAACCGCGAGTGAAGCCAGTGCAAACAGCAGCGGAAGCATGACGAGGCGCCTGCGACCGTGCATGTAGAAGGAGATATTGAAGAGAGCAAAGAGGAACGCCGTCATTGCGATCACCGCATACGCAATGAGTAGCTGGCTCTGCCCTGGAGTCGTCAATGGCTCCAAGTGGTGGCGGAAGATGATCGTATTGGAGAGGAAGATGGCTGCTACGAGAATTCCGGTGTTGCCGAGTTGGACGAGTGCCGATGGAAACGTCGGAGCGCTCGTGCGGTAGATCCAGATTCCGATCATCAAGAGAAGCGGAGCGATCAAGTAGCCGACATCGGCGGGAGAGGGGATCGGATTCGGGACGTCCAGGATCATTTCGTAGAACGACCAGGTCAATTGGCCGATCGCATAAGCCAGGTAGGCCAGGCTGATGAAGAGCCAGGCGGTTCGGTCTTTGCCTCGCAGGCGCCGGGTGGTGGAAAAACATTTCAGCGTGGCGGCGCTTACGATCGCCACCATGCAGCCGTCCGCCCAGTCGGCGACCCAGGGCGCGCCGATGGCCAGGACCAGCGGAGCCGAAGCGACCGCCAGCACGAGTGCGAGCAAAGTCAGGGTCGCGAGGCG
>JAHEEJ010000102.1:0-1361 GCA_024640705.1 Deltaproteobacteria bacterium | reverse complement strand
TACAACTACCGGGTGGTGCGCCAGTTCAGTGTCATGACGATCGTCTGGGGTGTCGTCGGTATGCTGATGGGTGTGATCATCGCCGCGCAGCTCGCGTGGCCGGAACTCAATTTCAATACACCCTGGTTCAGCTTTGGGCGACTCCGCCCCCTTCACACCAATGCCGTGATCTTCGCGTTCGGCGGGTGCGCGCTGTTCGGGACGTCGCTCTACGTCGTCCAGCGCACCTGCCAGGCGAGGTTGCTCTCCGATCGGTTGGCCGCTTTCGTGTTCTGGGGCTGGCAGCTGGTCATCCTCTGCGCAGCGGTGAGCCTGCCGCTCGGATACACGAGTTCGAAAGAGTACGCGGAACTCGAGTGGCCGATCGATCTGCTGATCGCCGTGGTCTGGGTTGCCTACGCGATCCTGTTCTTCGGCACGATCGCGCGGCGGAAGACCGCACACATCTACGTCGCCAACTGGTTCTACGGCGGCTTCATCCTGACGGTGGCCGTGCTGCATATCGTGAACAGCCTCGCCGTTCCCGTCTCTCCGCTGAAGTCGTATTCGATCTACGCGGGCACCGTGGATGCCATGGTGCAGTGGTGGTACGGGCACAACGCCGTGGGGTTCTTCCTGACCGCGGGCTTCCTCGGCATGATGTACTACTTCGTTCCCAAACAGGCCGAGCGGCCGATCTATTCCTACCGCCTCTCTGTGGTCCACTTCTGGGCGCTGATTTCCGTCTACATGTGGGCGGGTCCGCATCACCTTCACTACACGGCGCTGCCGGACTGGGCGCAGTCGCTGGGGATGGTCTTTTCGCTGATTCTGTTGGCACCCTCATGGGGCGGCATGATCAACGGGATCATGACGCTTTCCGGAGCGTGGCAGAAGCTGCGCAACGACCCCGTGATTCGATTCATGATCGTTTCGCTCTCGTTCTACGGAATGTCGACCTTCGAAGGTCCGATGATGGCGATCAAGACCGTCAACGCGCTCTCCCACTACACGGACTGGACCGTTGGGCACGTTCATTCCGGAGCGCTCGGTTGGGTGGCGATGATGACCATCGGAAGCCTCTATTCGCTCATTCCGACGCTCTACGGCGTCAAGTCGATGTACAGCGTGGCGCTCGTCAACGTCCATTTCTGGCTCGCGACCTTCGGCGTGGTCCTGTATGCGACGTTCATGTGGATTGCTGGCGTGATGCAGGGTCTGATGTGGCGCGCAGTGAACGAAGATGGGACGTTGACCTACTCGTTCGTGCAAGCCGTCGAGGCGACCTGGCCCTATTACGTCGGGCGGCTCGTCGGTGGATTCATGTTCTTCACGGGCATGCTGCTCATGGCCTACAACACCTACAAGACGATTCGCGGTGC
>JAHEEJ010000421.1 GCA_024640705.1 Deltaproteobacteria bacterium | reverse complement strand
TGGTCGCGATCGTTCCACCCGAGCAGGCGGACGAAATCCTCGATCGGCTCTCCGCGCTCAGCGAGCGGGCCTACCGAATCGGAACCGTCGAAGCGAAGGGAACCGACGAACCCACCCTCGTTTTCGGTCCACGAGCGGCGGCCGGAGACTGATGCGCGGGCTCCCGCCCGTCGGCTCCACTTTTCACGTCCGACGCTGGGACGCCGTCGTGCTCGGAAGCGCGCTGCCGGGACTCGTCGCGGCGATCCGGCTCGGCATGCAGGGCCTGCGCGTCCTGATCCTCGAAGAAGACGCCGCTGCCGTGGCGTACCCCGGAATGCGCGAACCGTTCATGATGGCGGGAAGCGGCAGCGACGGGGTACTCGGATCCTGCCTCAATGCGCTGGGAATCCCGCTGATCGACCGCAGACGGATCCGAACGACGTTTCCCGCCTACCAGGTGGCGCTCCCGAAGGCGCGGGTCGATGTCGGCGACGCGAACCGGACCGCCGAAGAACTCGAGGCCTGGAATCTCTCGCCCGAAGCGACGGCTCGCAATCTGGTCGCGTCGCTGCAAGAGGGTTCCGAAGCGCAACAGCGCACACTTCTGGACGCCGAAATCTACACCGGAAGCAGACGCATGCCCCGCTTGTCACGAAGGCTTCCGCCGCTGCCGCGACGGCCCGAAGCCAATCCGGATTCAGGCGAATCCATCGCGGATCCCGTCGGACGCGCGGTGGCCGAAGCGGGTTCGCTGGCGGCCTTCTGCGACGCACAACTGCGCGCGCTCTCGGATTTTGCAGAACTCGAGCCACCTGCGACCGTTCGAACGCGGCTGCTCGGAGCCGCGCTCGGTGGTGCCGCCGAAACCGCAGAGGGTCACCGCTGGCTCAGGGACCTGCTCGATCAGCGCATCGCTTCACTCTATGGTGAAGTTCGCCAACTTCGCGGCGCCTTCCGGCTCGTATCGGCCGGGAATCAACCCGCGATCGAGTTCGAGCGGGCGCCCGAAGTCTGTGCGGGCAGAGCGCTGCTGATCAACGCGCCCCTGCCAGCGCTCCGAGATGCAATCACCAAGGGTCCGACTCCCGAATTGCTGAAGGGGCCGGCCGCCAGCCACCGAAGGCTGAGCGTGCATCTTCGAGGCCCGCACCGAGCACTGCCCGAAGGGATGGCGTCACGGGTGATCCGCGTCGGGAATCTCTCCGAGAAGATCTCGGGAACGAATCTGATCCGTCTGCGGGTTTTCGAGAATCCCGACGGCAGAGACCCGGTCGATCTCGTAGCGTCCGCTGTCGTCCCGATCGACGCGGACGTCGACGCCGTGCGCGACGAAATCGAATCGGGTGTGGCCAGCCTGCTCCCGCTTGGGCGGGAGGGCTGGGTGAGGGTGGCCTCCCAGCCTCCGCTCTGGGATCGAGACGAATTTCTCGCCGACCCTCGCGGCGAGGGCGGCTGGTCGGCCGGAGCTCCGCTGCGACCGATCTCCCGCACCCCGGCCTACGTGTTGAACCGCTGGAAGCTCGCTGCGCTCGGCTTCGAGGGCGACCTGCTGCTCGGCTGGCGCGCCGGCGACGCAATCGCATCCGACCTCGCCTAGACGGTGGCTTTGTCGCTCCCCTTCGCGGGCTTGGTTGCCCGGGATCGGTGACGGGGGCCCAACGGGCTCAAACCCCATGTCGCCCGTTGGGCCCCCGTCACCGACCCCGATCGGCGTTTCCTTTTGAGAGGTCTCTCGAATGCGATGGTTTTCCTTCGCTCCGAGAGAACGATCGCTGGGGAGCGGGACGCAAGAGCTGCGAGCGACATGGGGTTCGAGCGAGTAGCTCTTGCGTCCCGCTCCCCATGCAGGCAGCACGCGTTGAACGGGTTCGGGCCGAGTCGATTTGCGCTCTCGCCGGGGTTCTCGCCGGATGGTGATCTTCGGTGGGGCAAGCCGTTAGAATGGCGCCCATGTCGACCGAGCCGCGCATGGATGCGCTGCAGAATTCGCGCGATCCGGTGGGGCTCGAAAGGCTTTCGCTCATCCACGCCGTGCTGCTCTGGGCCGCGTTCGCGGCGATTTCGCTCGCGGTTCTGCAGCCCGCACTTCGCGGTGCATTCATCAATGACGACTTCTCGCTGATCGTCAAGCACCCCTACCTGAACCCGTTCAACCGTGAAAACCTGATCGCGATTCTCGACCCCTTCGGACACGCGGCGATCCACGGCGTGAACTACGCACCCGTGATGCTGCTGCTCCACGCGCTCGAAAAAGCGCTCTTCGGCGGCGACACGTTCGGCTACCACATCGTCAACGCGCTGATCCACGCGCTCAATTGCGTTTTGCTGATCGCGCTGCTGATTTCGTCGCGCGTTCCGCGATTCGCCGCGCTGCTGGCCGGCTTGTTCTTTGCGGTCCATCCCGCCAACGTCGAGGCCGTCGCCTGGATTTCGCAGATCAAGACCGATGCGGCACTCGCGTTCACCATCGGCGCCGTGCTCGCACACCGCCGACGGCCCGCGCTGGCCATTGCGCTGTTCGCACTCGGCCTACTCACGAAGGCTTCCAGCATGGCCGCGCTTCCGATGGCCGCCGCCCTCGGCTGGTCGCGGCGCGATACGAGCCGACACTGGATCTGGCTCGCGGGCTGGGTGGTCGTCGCCGGCCTCTACGCAATACCCGAGCTGAGCGCGCAGGTGGCAACCGACATCTCGCCCTACTCCGATCCCTGGGTGCAGATCCGCTCGATCTTCTCGTTCTGGGCGCGCTATCTCGCCATGGCCGCAACCTCTTATGGCATTTCACCATTCCAGGAACCCGAACCCGTGCAGTCGATCCTCGACCCCTGGTGGATCGGCGGCTTCATCGCCGCCGTGCTACTCGGCTGGCGAACGATCGCAACGCTGCGCGCGCGCAGCGCGGAGGCCGCCTACTGGATTCTGGCAGCCGCTTCCTTTGGACCCGTGTCCCAGATCTGGCCCTTCATGCACCCCATGGCCGATCGCTATCTCTACTTCATCCT